>JALSSQ010000079.1 GCA_026984165.1 Sulfurovum sp. | reverse complement strand
ATGGCAAATAGCCCTCGCTCAGAAAAAAACTGAACTTGAAGCATGTCAGAAAGAACATCAAGTATCAAGCTGTCTAAAATGTGAAAAATTACTTGAGTGTGCAGTGAGAGATGCTTATGTTAAAGCAGTGTATGATTCTATGAGCAAAGGCAAAGGTGGAGGCTTTGAGTTTTAACACTCAAAACTTTCTATGAGCTTCAACTTTTCTGCTCTGCTCATCTTTTTTTTAATCTCATATTCACGTTTGGAAGCAGTACTTCTATCAGGATATTTTTCTGTATATACTAACTTTACAGGACGCCTAATACGGGTATATTTGGCACCTTTATCTGAATAGTTATGCTCATCAATACGTCTGTCTAGTTCTGTTGTAATCCCTGTATAGAGCGTCTTGTCTGCACATTTTAAAATATAAAGATAATACATATACACATTGTAACAGAAAATAGTCAATTTTATAGTAATTAAGAAGTAATATAAAAATTGCGTTCTCCTAAAAAGGAGAGCAAATACTATGCACAAACTTCAAATTGATTGGCTTCTATGTAACAAGGTTTAAAATATATACGTAAAGTATCTTCAGAAAGAAAAATTGAGTCATTGAGTTTATTAATTTTTAATAGACCTCTTTTGGCACGCATACCTGAGAATGAATAACGATGAATCTGTATTGCGAATTGGGATGCAGGAGGATTCTTTAAAGCATCTTCAAGAACATAATAATCACCATAGTCACTAATAAGTTTATAGTATTTTTTACCAAAGATTGTGTATATTTTTTTATTATGCAATCTCTAGTTCTTTCTCTTTTTGGCGCAATAATCTCTCTTCATTGAGTTTATTCCAAATTTTCTTTTTATCATAAAGAGATGCCAATGCTGATTTATAAATATTTTTACGTACTCTACCTACATTTGGATAAGAAGGGTTAAAGTGAAGAGCTGCTGACATCATATCTCCTTTGGTAAAATTTTTCTTTAGAAAAGTTTACCAATAAAGCATTACCCAAGTGTTACCTCTTCTTTTCTTAATTTATATAACCGACACTACAGCACTATTAAGTTAGAATACATTTTATAATTTTACTCTACAAAACAAGTAAACCAAAAACTCATTTGTTTAAGGAAATCGACCATGTCAAACTCTTGCGAAAAAGCCTATATCACTACCCCTATTTATTATGTCAATGACATTGCCCATATTGGTCATGCATACACTACTATTATTGCAGATACACTTGCACGCTATTCACGTCTGTCTGGTTTGGAAACTTTCTTTCTTACAGGTACAGACGAGCATGGACAGAAGATAGAAGAGGCCGCTAAAAAAAGAGGTGAAAGCACCCAAGCCTATGCAGACAAAATTTCTGCAACATTTAAAGACCTTTGGGATGACTTTGACATCTCTTATGACAAGTTTATAAGAACGACTGATGCTGACCATATGAAAGGGGTACAAAAAGCCTTTTCTACTATGCATGCCAATGGTGACATTTACAAAGACACTTATAAAGGGCACTACTGTATCTCTTGTGAGACCTTCTTCCCTACCATTCAACTCGTAGATGATGAGTTTTGTCCAGAATGTGGAAAAAGTACAACTATAGTAGAAGAGGAGTCTTACTTTTTTAAACTCTCTGCTTATGAAGACAAACTCCTTGCATGGTATAACGACACACCTGACTGTATCTTGCCAAGAAGCAAAAAAAATGAAGTGATTCGTTTTGTTGAAGGTGGTCTTCAAGACCTCTCAATTACGCGTACTTCCTTTGACTGGGGTGTGAAACTCCCTGAAGAGATTAATGACCCTAAACATGTGATGTACGTGTGGCTCGATGCACTCATGAACTATGTAACAGCACTTGGATATGGTACAGATGAAAAAAACATGGACTTCTGGCCTGCGCGTGTGCAGCTTATCGGTAAAGATATCTTGCGTTTTCATGCTATCTACTGGCCAGCATTTCTTATGAGTCTTGGACTTCCTTTGCCTAAACACATTGCAGCACATGGGTGGTGGACGCGTGATGGAGAGAAGATGTCTAAGTCCAAAGGCAATGTCGTCAACCCCAAGGAGGTTGCAGATGCATATGGACTGGACAACTTCCGTTACTTTATGCTCCGTGAAGTACCTTTTGGAGGAGATGGTGACTTTAGCCAAAAAGCATTTATAGACCGTATCAACTCTGACCTTGGAAATGACCTTGGTAACTTACTTAATCGTGTGATAGGTATGTCTGGTAAATACTTTGAAGGCAAAGTAGATTCAAGCAACGTAGCCAAATATTACCAAGCGGAACTTGATGAAGTACACGCTTCACTGGACAAACTAGAGCCACTGCTTTTTGAAATGCAAATCCACCGTTACCTCGAAGAACTTTGGAGACCTCTAACAGTAGCCAACCGTGCCATAGACAAGTATGAGCCATGGAACCTTATGAAAAATGGCAAAGAAGAAGAAGCCATGGCACTCAATGGACTGATCTGTGCTATCTTGGCGAAAGTCTCTCTCTTGCTCTACCCTGTCATGCCTGCGGTATGTACGAAGATAGCAGATGTGCTGCACTTTAGCATAGACAATGAAAGTTTTAAAACACTTGCTAAAGGCACTGCTCTGCTAGCACCATTTACGCTGACCAAAATAGACCCACTCTTTCCACGTATAGAAGAGCCTCTCCTTACGCAAATAGAGCCTGAAGCCAAAAAGAATGAATCTAAAAAAGAGACAAAAAACAACACTTCTTCAAAAGAAGAATCCACCGAAGGTGTAGCCCTTATAGGCATAGACCAGTTTTTCCAAACTTCACTGAAAGTAGGAACGGTTGTACAAGCCCAAGAAGTACCTAAAAGCAAAAAACTTCTTTTACTGCAAGTCGATGTGGGTGAAGCAGAGCCAAGACAAGTCGTCGCTGGTATCAAAGAGTGGTACTCAGCAGATGAGATGCTAAACACACAAGTCTGTGTTGTAGCCAACCTCAAGCCTGCCAAACTGATGGGACTTGTGAGTCAAGGTATGCTCCTAGCTGCCAAAGATGAAAATGGACTTTGTATGATACGCCCAGAAAAGCCAAAAACGGCTGGAACACCCATAGGCTAATGATGAAAATAGAAGATATACTCAATCTTACAGAAGGCGTACTAACCAATACTCCTCAAGTACAAGCCATAGAATCAGCAACCGTGTTTCAATCAAAAGTAGAACATGGTGACCTTTTTTTCTCTTCTTGTCAAGAAGAGATAGACCAAGCTATCAGCAATGGTGCCTATGCCATCGTCTATGATGATGAAAACATTGTCAAAAAAGATGATGAAATCGCATGGATAAAAGTTTCAAACATACAACTTGCAGCCTTTAAACTCATTCGTTATGTTATTTTAAAAAAAGAAACACAATTCTTTTTGCTTTCAGAACATGAAATGACTTTTTTGAAAATGATACTTACTCATAAGACAAATATTGATTTTATCTCCAATGATTGGCGCAAGGCCTTTGAACAGATACTCAATACAGATGGAAGATTATATGTAGGGACAGATAGAGTGTTGATGCAACTGATTAAGCCAGATATACAAAAACTTGAACAGAATGTAGATGGCTATATTGTATTTGACACATTATTTAAAACCACATTTAAAGTAGGTGGTTATGTCTATCAGGAAAAAGATCTTATTCCTTTTCATTTAGAATATCTCCTACGTGTAATACATTTTTGTGATAAAAATGCGCTTCCTTATGATTTGGAGCGCTTACGATATACAAAACACTTTACACCAGTATTTATAGATGGTCAACTTAATACCACTCGTTCAAATCAAAGTGATAAAGTCGCTATTTTTACGGACAATATA
>JALSSQ010000078.1 GCA_026984165.1 Sulfurovum sp. | reverse complement strand
TGGATTGTGGAGTATGTTAACAAAATGAGTAGAATACCTAAAGTAATTCATTATATTTGGTTAGGTAGTGAGATTCCTAAAAAAGTTCAACGAGTTATAAATAAAAATCAGCAATTTTTTCAAGGTTATAAAATTAAGATTTGGACGGAAGATAATATACCACCATTAAATAGATTTGCTAGATATGTTTATGCAGAAAAAAAATGGGCTTTTGTTTCTGATTATTTAAGGTTTTATATATTTTATAAAGAGGGCGGGATTAGTAGTGGAATGGATAGCAATAAAGAATCATTAAGTGTAGCTATTAAAAATGGTAAAAATAAAATAAGTGCATTCTATACTTACTTGACTCAAATATTAAAAGTAACTGTTGTTAAAGCATCACCTACATTTTTCTTTAAACGGATTCAAGAAGTTAAAGGTAGTCGATTTAGATGATAAAGTTTTCAGTAGTCATACCTTTGTACAATAAAGAAAATGAAATAGCAGATACCATAAACTCAGTTTTAAATCAAAGCTATAAAGCTGATGAAATTATTGTTGTTGATGATGGTTCAACTGATGGTAGTATGGAAATTGTTAATAAAAATTTTAAAGATAAAATAAAGATTATTTCTCAAAAAAATCAAGGTGTCTCTTCGGCAAGAAATAGAGGTATAGAAGAAGCAAGAAATGAGTACATTTGTTTACTTGATGCAGATGATTTATGGGAACTAAACTTTTTATTTGAAATTGCACAACTTATAAGGCTTTTCCCTAAAGCTATGTTGTATGCTACCGCACATAAATTTATTGATGAAAAAGGGCAGGTACTTAAAGGAAGAATTTCATTTGACCTAGAATATCAAGGTCTTATAAAGAATTTTATAAAGAATTTTAGGCGTAACTATGGCTTAGTCAACTCTTCTAGTGTTTGCATTAGAAAATCATCAAAAGTATTGTTTCCTCAAAATGAAAAAAAAGGAGAAGATATTTGTGTTTGGTTGAAATTAGGACTTAAAGGAAGCTTAGCATTTTCAGCAAAACCATTATCTATCTATCGACTCGATGCCTCTAATAGAAGTGCAAATATTCATCAAGAAGCAATAGTACCTTGCCCCATAAAATGGTTTTACAAAAATAAAAAAGAGTTAAAAAAAAGCAAAAATTATTATAGTATAAAAAAGTTTATCTATTCTAATATTTTCATTACTGTTTATGGTGGCTTTGCTTTGACTAGAAATTACATTTCAATAGATGCCGTCATTGAATTGATGAAGAAAAATAAAGATTGGTTTCATATTTTACTCTATCCTGCTTATCTGATGCCTATAGGATTTTTAGATTTTATTAAAAAAATACGAAGAAAGTTGAGATAAAAAATGACCATAGCCTTCCTCTCTCACCTAGACCTAAATCTCTACTTGTTTCGTTTACCCATTATGCAAGCATTGATAGCAAATGGACATACTGTTTATGCTGTTTGCCCAAGAGGAGATAAGTTCGATTTGTTTGCTGATTATGGCATAGAAGCCATAGAGTACAAGATAGAGCGTTCAAGTCTCAATCCTTTAAAAGAGTTAAAGGCTATGTATAATATCTATAGAGCAATCAAACCATTAAAACTGGATATGTTACATACTTTTACGGCCAAACCAAATATCTATGGAACAATAGCAGGGAAAATGGCAAAAGTCCCAATTATTATAAATCTTGTAGAGGGATTAGGCTCTTTTTATATTGATGATACTCGTAAAAATATGATGGTTCGTGGTGTAATAGAAAAACTTTATAAATTTGTATTTTCTTTGTCAGATGGAGTAGTTTTTGTAAACTCTGATGACCCTCAATATTTGAAATCCAAAGGGGTAATTCAAAAAGAGAAGATTAAAATTATAAAATCAGTAGGCATAGATACCCAAGAGTTTGACCCTCAAAAAATAGAAGCCAAAGACTTAGAAGCGCTAAGAGAAGCACTTAATGTTAAAGATAAAATTGTAGTGCTTATGGTAGCTCGTGCCATTTGGCATAAAGGGATTAGAGAGTTTTATGAAGCTTCAAAACTACTCTCGTTTCATAAAAATGTACAGTTTGTTTTGGTGGGAGATATAGATGAGGGGAATCCCAGTTCAGCTAGTAGAGATTTTTTAGAGCGCGGAGAGGTTATGTGGCTTGGGCATAGAGACGATATTTTAGCACTTACAGCGCTATGCGATATATATGTTTTGCCAAGTTATAGAGAGGGAGTACCTCGTACACTGCTTGAAGCATCTTCTATGGCAAAACCCATTGTAACCACCAATACGGTTGGATGCAAAGAGGTTGTTAAAGATGGGTATAATGGATTTTTATGTCCTATAAAAGAGAGTGCTACGCTTGCTGAGAAAATAGAACGACTTGTAAAAGAAGAAAATACACGTAAGATTATGGGCAAGCATGGTAGAATATTAGCTGTAAAAGAGTTTGATATACAAAATATTGTACAGCAATATATTGCCCTGTACAATCAATTGAAAGAAAAGAGAACAAATGCAACATTATGATATTTTAGAAAACAAGCGTTATGTGCTATTTTTTATAGCAATAGCATATTTATTTAGTATTGCTGCAAGAATGTATTGGCCTATACATTTTTCAGGTATGACATCATTTTATGATGCAGGTCAACTTATGATAAACACCAATGATGGGTATGCCTTTGCCAATGCCGCACGCGATTTTTTAAATGGTATCACACCAGAAGACGGAATGAAGACAGCAGTGCAACATTATAGTAGAGGCTTAGTGATGCTTACAGCATATATTACAAAAATCACTCCTTTTTCTTTAGAGACGGTTATTTTGTATTTGCCTGCAGTAATATCTAGTCTTATTGTTGTGCCTATTATTTTGGTTGCACGTCTTATGGGACATACTTTTCTTGGCTTTTTAGCAGCACTTTTAGGTGCTATTGCATGGAGTTACTACAATAGAACTATGACAGGGTATTATGATACAGACATGTTTTCTGTATTGTTGCAGTTTAGTATTTTCTATGGTTTTTTAAGTATTGTTTATAAAAAAACGATAGCCAATATACTACTTACAGCATTTTTAATTACGATTTATCCTTATTTTTATTCACAAGGGGTGAGTATTGTATATGTGGTGTTTATTTTTACTGTGGGATATTTGTTATTGGAATATTTTGATATTATATCTATTAACGAAACAAAAGAAACAAACAAGCAATCTCCTATTTTGCTTTCGACAGTTATATTGTTAAGCATTACATTAATGGTTACTATTCCTATAGAGATACGAATAGTTTTATTTGTGCTTATGTTCTTTGTTTTGCATTATGTTAAAATGGAGCAAAAAGTTTTGTTTGTGCTTGCAGGACTCTTCTTTTTTGCATTTTTAATCTATGGTAATATCTTTGATATTATTTTAGGAAAAGTTGCAAGTTATGTGGACAGAGGTGTAGAGTCTAAAGGTTTGCATTTTTATCAGGTAATACAAACAGTTAGAGAAGCAGGTAGCATTCCCATGAGCACGGTAGCACACAGAATCTCTGGCTCAAATATAGGGCTCCTTATTTCTTTACTCGGGTTTGTCTTATTGGTATGGAAACATAAGCCGTTTATTATCGCATTACCTTTGATCGGGGTAGGATTATTTGCATATATAGGTGGTCTTCGCTTTACAGTATATGCTGTACCTATAGCAGCGATTTCTGCTGTATTTCTCTTTTATGTTGTAGCTACCTATTTTAAAGATAAGCGTGCCAAAATAATATTTATTATTTTGGCAACTTTTGCGATGATTTATCCAAATATTGTACATATTATAGAATACAAAGTACCTACTGTGCTCAATGCAACAGAGGTGGCAGACCTCAAAAAACTTAAAAC
>JALSSQ010000077.1 GCA_026984165.1 Sulfurovum sp. | reverse complement strand
TTTCGACCGAAAAACTCATCAAGGAATTTTGGGAGCTTCATGACCCCACACAGGGCAACAGACAAGGCAATGATATTGGCAACAATTACCGATCGGCACTCTACTACACAAATGATGAACAAAAAAAAATTGCTCTAGCAACCAAAGCGATCTATCAAAAGCTACTGAGAAAGGCGGGTTATGGGAAGATTACGACAGAGATAAAACCACTAAAGAAGTTTTATCCGGCTGAGTCCTATCACCAAAACTACTTAGAGAAAAATCCTTTTGGCTACTGCCCAAATCACGCTACAGGTGTCAAATTTGGCAAAGAGAAGATAGCAGCAGATAGTATCTCTCCTCTGGGAGGCAAAGAGATTGTGGTGATTGATGCAGAGCATTGCAGATTTTGTGCCAAATTTAAAAAAGATGTCACAGACCACTACAACGGTACCATCCCTCTACGAACTGCCCACCAAGATGCACTCAAAGGATTTACACTCAAAAGCAAAATAGAGGGTACGCCTACTATTCTTTTTATCAAAGATGGCAAAGAGGTAGAATCTTACACAGGATACATGGATGAAAAAACATTCTACAAGGCTGTGGGTGCTTTCAAACTGGGTGAAGAGAGTGAAGGCTATCATGTAGCCTTTGCCAAGCAGACAGATGGACGTTTTTGTCGTAAATATAAGGAGTTTATGCATACAGGTGATGGTGTATTTATAGATAAGATATCTGGAGATATACTCTTTGATACACGCGACAGATTTAACTCAGGCTCTGGATGGCTCAGCTTTTTCAAAGCAGTCAAAAACTCGACTATTCAAAAAGAAGATAATAGCTTTGGCATGCATAGAGTCGAAGTGATTGCCAAAAAATCCGGAGCACATCTAGGACATGTCTTTAACGATGCCCCTGGTGGAAGACAACGTTTTTGTATCAATGCAACAGTATTGGAGTTTGTGCCTAGAGAGAAGTTAAAGAAAAACACTCAAAAATAATGACAAAAATAGCATTTGGCGGAGGATGTCACTGGTGTACCGAAGCTATCTTTCAACAATTAATAGGAGTAAGCCAAGTAGAACAAGGATGGGTTAGCTCCACCCATCCACAAGCCACCACTCCAAGCGAAGCTGTTATCGTTCACTTTGACCCTACATATATCTCACTAGACGCCCTCACTGAGATACACCTTTTCACCCATAATGCTACCTCCAACCACAGCTTTAGAGATAAGTACCGTTCTGCTATTTATACTTTTTCAGACGTTCAAGAAAAAGAGGCTCAAAATATTTTGAAAGAGAAACAGAAGCTTTTTGACAAACCTTTGATCACAAAGGTCTATCCATTTGGAGAATTTAAATTGAATGATGAGAAGTATCTTGACTACTATAAAAGTAACCCTGACAAGCCTTTTTGTCAGGTGAGGATAGAACCTAAACTACAAATATTATTTGGAAAATATCATAAGTATTTGAATATCTAAACTATTATGTTATAGTGCAAACAAAAAAGGATAGCAAATGCCATACAACGAACTAAACGAAGAAGAAAAATACGTCATACTCAACAAAGGAACAGAGCGTTCCTTTACAGGAAAATACTGGGACCATCACGAGGATGGGATGTATATCTGCCGTCAGTGTAACGCCGATCTCTTCCCCTCAGATACGAAGTTTGACTCAGGCACAGGGTGGCCTAGTTTTGATGATGCTGTAGAAGGTGCAGTTACAGAAGTACCCGATGCAGACGGCAGACGTGTAGAGATAGTCTGTAGCAACTGTGGTGGACACTTGGGTCACGTCTTTCGCGGCGAAGGAATGACACCCAAAAGTACACGACACTGTGTCAATTCTATCTCTTTGGATTTTAAAGCAAAAAAATAACCTTCTTCATCCCCTATTGCAAACCTTTTATGGCTATAATCTAGCCATGAAAGAAAGCTTGAAGATATTTGCAGGGGATTTAAAAAATTCTTTTAAAGACCTCCTCCCCATTATCATTGTTGTTGCCCTCTTCCAAGGCGCCATCATCCAAGCTATGCCTGAGAACCTCACCTCCATCATTATCGGTCTTTTTATTGTGGCAGTGGGGCTTGCTCTTTTTATACGTGGGCTTGAACTGGGTATCTTCCCCATTGGTGAAGGACTGGCTGTTGACTTTGCGAAAAAAGGCTCTATCTTTTGGCTGCTTACTTTTGCTTTTACCATAGGGTTTTCTACCACAGTTGCAGAACCTGCCCTCATCGCCATCGCAGACAAGGCGGCTGTTATTTCTCATGGACTCATCGATGCCTTTTGGCTTCGTATGACCGTGGCTCTTTCTGTGGGCTTTGCTATTGCTTTGGGTACTTTACGTATCTTACTTGGGCACCCTATCGCCTACTACATCATATCTGGCTATATTTTAGTGGTCATTGTCACCTTTTTTGCCCCTGCTGAGATTATCGGTTTGGCGTATGACTCTGGTGGGGTGACTACTTCTACGGTGACTGTGCCACTTGTAGCTGCACTGGGCATAGGGCTTGCATCGAGTATCAAAGGGCGTAATCCTGCCATCGATGGCTTTGGGCTTATCGCTTTTGCTTCACTCACCCCTATGATATTTGTGCAGGTCTATGGAATCATTGTCTATACCTTTATGGATGCATCTGCTACGCAAGGTATCATCAACACAGTTGTTGAGGAAAGCAAAGCAGTAACCAGTACTTATACTTTCTCAGCCTACGACACCCTTATGGCACTTATAGGTACAATGAGAGATGTAAGCCCCATTTTGCTGGTAATCTTCTTCTTTCAGTATGCCATCATCAAAAAACCTGTGGCACATTTGCATAAGATTGTCATAGGTATCATCATGGTAGTATTGGGACTCTATGCGTTTATCGTGGGCTTAGAGATGGGACTTTTTCCTATAGGAGAGACCATAGCCCTGCAACTCACAGGCATGGGCAATAACCTGCTCATCTACCTCTTTGCTTTTTTCATAGGATTTTCTACCACTATGGCAGAGCCTGCCCTGCTTGCCATTGCCATTAAAGCAGAAGAGATAAGTGAAGGAAACATTAAACAAAATGTCCTTAGAATGGTAGTAGCACTTGGTGTGGCTGTAGGTATTGGCTTGGGTGCATACAGGCTTGTCTCAGGTGATCCTATACACTACTACATCATCGGTGGGTATGTACTGGTTATCCTCTTTACCTACTTTGCACCCGATTACATCGTGCCTATCGCCTATGACTCTGGTGGGGTTACTACTTCCACTGTAACGGTACCACTCGTAGCAGCACTGGGGCTTGGGCTGGCAGAAAACATAGAGGGGCGTAACCCTCTCATAGACGGCTTTGGGCTTATCGCTTTTGCCTCGCTCTTCCCTATGCTTACCGTGATGGGCTATAGCATACATGCAGAGTATTATAAAAAGAAGAAATTAAAATCCAAAGGAGAACTATCATGAAATTCACCGCACTCATCGCAGTCATCGCTGACAAAGATGAAGAAGCTGCTATAGAGGTAGCCAGAGGGCATGGTGCAGGGTCTGTGACCATACTGCATGGTAAAAGCATAGGACTTGAAGAGAAGAAGGTCTTTTTTGGTCTCACCCTAGAAGAAAATGTCTCTGCTCTGCTCTTTATCCTCCCTCGTAGGCTCTCTATGCAAGTTATGAAGTCTTTGCGTGAAGAGTTTGATATAGACAATCCTGACAATGCAGGCTTTGCCTTTACGCTACCACTAAGCCATGTTGCTGGATTGGATAACAAAGAGCTTCATAAATTTGAAGACGATATAAAAGATTTACTCTAAAGGATACCCATGTTAGTCAAAGATATTATGACCCCAAAAGAAAAGCTTATTACAGTAAGTCCTGTTGCTACCGTACGTGAAGTACTTCACCTCATGCGTAAACATTCG
>JALSSQ010000076.1 GCA_026984165.1 Sulfurovum sp. | reverse complement strand
CACGCTTTTTTCTCGCTTCTTGTAAAGTAACCAGAGGATAGACACCCAAAGAGATACGCTTCTCTTTACCTTCAAAACTATATTTGAGTCTCCACCACTTTTTACCTTTTGCTGTAATAGAGAGATAAAGTCCACCTCCATCGAAGAGTTTGTACTCTTTCTCTTTAGGTTTTGCTGCTTTTATTTCTTTATCAGTTAATGGTCTAACCATACGTGCCATAGGGAATCTCCTTATTTTTAGGGATAACTTTTTTTGCTCATTTTTATATTTTAGCAGTTATCCCTAAAGTTATCCCTATAATATCTGGAAGCAAGCAGATTGTAGTGGATAGTACTGGACTAACTAATAAGCTTAAAGTTCGTATTTAAGGGGTATGTTTGGGGTTTAATGGATTATTTTGGATAGTGAAGTGGTGGGTTCTCGGGGACTCGAACCCCGGACCACTCGGTTATGAGCCGAGTGCTCTAACCAGCTGAGCTAAGAACCCTTATTTATTTGCTGATTACTCTTTCGAAATCATAGTGATTTTCGAGTCAGAAGTATATCGACTGTAGTCTTTAAAAGCAATTAAATTTTGTAAAATTCCAAAAATTACTGCAAAAATGATAAATGATGTTCCTCCATGGCTAAACATAGGCAGAGGTAAGCCTACTACAGGTGCCATACCAATAACCATATAGATGTTCACTCCCATATAGACAAAAAGTAAAAAGGCTAATCCTGAAGCAAAAGCTTTGATGAGATAATCAGAAGCAAATTTAGCAGAGATATAGAGTAAATTAAAGATAAGGAGAATATATAGTCCAATGACCGTCATCATTCCTTTAAAGCCGAAGCGTTCTCCTAAATAGGCAAAAATAAAGTCCGTGGAAGAGACAGGTAAAAATTTAAGTTGAGTTTGTGTAGCATCTTCTTTTTTTTGTCCTTCCATCCCTCCTGAACCAATAGCAATAAGTGCTTGTTTTACATGGTAACTTGGTTTTCCGACAAAGTCAGAAATACGCTTTTTTTGATAGGGCTTTAATTGCCCATAAAGCAAGGGCGCAGAGAGACCCAGTATGATAAAAATAGTTGCCCATATCTTCCAGTGCACACCCACAATAAATAAAATACCGTACCCTGTAATAAGTAAAACAAGTGCAGTACCCAAATCAGGTTCCTTTGCGATAAGCAGAAAAGGAATCACAATAATAATAGAAAGTTTAATAAATTGAAAAAGACCATACCCTTTTTCTTTGGGTGGATGAAGTCCAATAAGATATCCTAGCATCATAATAACAGAGACTTTTATAAATTCCGAAGGTTGTATGGTTAGACCAATACCTGGTATTTCTATCCAACGTTGTGCGCCGAGTATGCTCTTTCCTATCATTTCAACAGCAATAAGAAGTCCAAGATTTGCTATATAAAAAAGTGGTACAAACCACCATAAAATGCGTCTCCACGGAATAAAAGCAGAGATAAGAAAAACAATAGCAGCAAGAAAATAGTAAACCATTTGCTTTTTGAAAAGATGAGGATTTATTTCTTTGATAAGATAGGAAGAGATGACAAAAAGCGGAATAAGCTGTATCATCAAAAAGTAAGAAAAATTTTTGAAAACACGCTTATCAAAATGAAACATATAAGTAGTACCTTATTTTAATTTTTAAGGTATTATATCAAAAGATTAATCTTAGCTGAGTAAAAATGAAGGAGATGGTTATGGTAAATTCTTTTACATTTGAAAAATTGGAGACCAGCTCAGTTTGTAAACATGCTGTAAGCATGAAAGATAGTAGTGAAGCATACACTTTTTCTATGGCACTTCATACAGGAGAAGAAGAAAAAAAAGTAGTTGAAAATAGAATGAAATTCGTATCTGTACTGGGTTGGGATGAGAAGATGCATTTTGTTACAGCAAAGCAAACACACAGCACACACATCAGGATAATCGAAACAAATATGAATTTAGGATGGGAAACATTTGATTCAGCTGTTGAAGATTGTGATGCATTGATTACCAATCAAAAAAATCTTGCCTTATGTATTGTAACGGCTGATTGTGTCCCTATACTTTTGTGTGATACAAAACAAAGAGTTATAGCAGCAGTTCATGCAGGATGGAAAGGAACAAAAGAGGAGCTAGTTCTAAAAACAGTAGAAAAAATGATACGATATTTTCATTGTGATCCTCAAGATATCATTGCAGGTATTGCTCCTGCTATTGGGCGTTGTTGTTATGAAGTGGGAAAAGATGTGGCACAACATTTTTACCACTTGTCGCATACTTATGATAAAAATTCTGATAAATATATGCTTGATTTGCCTTTGATTAATCGTGAACAACTTTTAAGTGCAGGATTAAAAAATAAAAATATTGAAATGAGTGGTATTTGTACATCTTGTGACGTAGAACATTTTTTCTCCTACAGAAAGGAACAAGGATGTGCTGGTCGTTTTATGAGCATGATAAGCTTATGTTAAATAGGGCATGTTTTAAGTTTACGATAACCTTTTGAAGCAAGCCACCAAAGAGGCCATTTATAGAGTCTTTCTATAAGTTTTTTTATAAGATAGGCAGTATAGCCATAAAATCGTATATATTGTAAGTCTATCGCAGCATATTTACCACCTAAGGCAATGGCTATCCCTTTCATCTTTAAATCTGCTTTCTTTAACTGTAGGTTTTGTAAAGAGCGTATGATATTTGTAGCGGCTAGTTTTCCGCTTTGTATGGCTGTTTGTGCTGTTGGAGGCAGAGGATGACCCTTCTTGTCCTTAAGTGCAGCCGTGTCTCCCACTATATATATGTTTTTATGACCTATGGCATGCAGGTATTCATCGACAATAAATTGTCCTCTAGGTGTTTGCTCTATATCGAGTGTTTTCAGACAAGGTGCAGTGGTGGTTCCACCTGCAAATATCATAAAGTCAAAGGGTATCTTAGTACCATTTGTTAGTAGAGTTTCATGTGCGTGTATGGAGGCTATGCGACATTGTGTATGTACTTGAACACGGAGATTTTTAAGGCGTTTGGTTGCAGATTTTATGATGCCTTGATGCATTCCGTTTAGCACAGTTTTCCGTGAAGCGATAAGGTGTATGTGTAAGGTGGCACAAGAAAGCGCATTACTTCTGTAATAACGGTTAAAAAAGTGTTGCATCCCTGCAGCTATCTCTACGCCTGAGAGTCCTGCACCTCCTACGATGATATTAAAGTTTTCTTTGGCTTTTTTGTCAGATTCGAGGCGTTTGTAGAGTTCATCCTGGAAGAATTGGTTGAGTTTTAGGGCACCTCTAAGGCTTTTGGCACCTGAGGAGTAGTTATAGACGTTCGCATCACACTCGAAACGTTTGGTCACGCTGCCAAGTGCAATAACAAGGGTATCGTAAGGCTCTTCTCTATCGTTAAGAATAATGACATTTCGGTTAAGTGCAACGGAGAGAACCTTGCGATGTCTAAAAGTGACATTGTCGTAGTTGGCACACAAAGCAGGAAGGCTCACAATGGTTTCATCAAAGGAAGTGTTACTCGAAATCAGTTCGTAGCCTTCTGTTTGCAAAAAATGGTAAGGGTGTTGGTCTATCAGTGTTATGTTGAGCTTAGGGTTTTTAGCAAGTCGTCGCATCGCTGCAATGCCCGCGTAACTACCACCCAATATAACTACATGATGACGCATGAAACCTCCTACGCTTTGTCACTGTTTTACTATAGTCATTTTCTGTGTAAAGAGTGTGCAGTTATAGTTCTTCTCGCTCCTGTATGCAGGTTAACTCATACACCCACTGATGCAAGTCGAGCATATCTTCATAGACTTTGAAGTTACGGTCGATGATTTTTGCAGAGTGAAAGGTTTTGTCTGGTTTGAAAGTTTTAAATGCATACATAGAACCAAACTTAGCCAAATAAGCGTAAGGTTCATCTAC
>JALSSQ010000075.1 GCA_026984165.1 Sulfurovum sp. | reverse complement strand
CAGCAAGTCTAGCCATATATTCAGATACATTTGGCTGTGCTTTCCAGTAGTTGTACTCCATATCTCCTTGCTTAAGACCTTCATCTCTAGCCATACGTGCTGCTTTTCCTTGACGTGAGTGACATGCTGCACAGTTAGGAATATCTACAGGGTTGGTACCAAAGTACTGAACTCTTTTACCCATAGAGTTATTGATAGCATGCCCTTTATCATCATAGAGTGCTACAGTCGCATACTGGAATGGTTGGAAATCTTTAGGCGTGATACTCTTAATCGATCTTCCTTTTACTCTGCTGTCATTAAATGCAGTTAGAGGAAGCCCTAGTGAATCCCAAATATGTGATGCAGTAAGTACAAGTTTGACATTTTTTACAGGTGGCACAAGTGTATCTGTCATGACAACATTCCCACCATTTTCTCCTGCGTAGGTCATGTATCCTTGCATAGGTGCACCTGAAGGTCCATGGTCTTGTTTGACTGGGATTTGCTTACCTACACGTAGTCTTGAAGACTCTGTAGGCCAAAATGGTATAGTGCCTTCCAAATCTTTATAGATAAAGAGGTGTGACCATACATAGTTTGCAAAGTTATCTGTAGGACTGTCAAAGTGCCCATCCCCATCATTATCTTTTGCAACTTTCCAGTAGTTCATTTTGTTTCCCTCAGAGTAAGAGTTGTCTCTTACATATGAGAAAAGTTTTACATGATCATCTGGTGTCAGCAATTTTGGTAAGGCACCACCTTTTCCTGTTTTGATGGCTTGCGCCTGAATAGAGTTGTATGGTGGAATCACACAACAGTAACTCATGTCAAAACCAACACAGTGCATACCTAGCTCATAATTGGTAAACAGACTATAGGCCTCTTTAGGCTCATACGCTTTTTTACCATTTATGGTAGTTTTGTTTAATTTATTGAGTTTAAATGGAGGGTTAGCATTGTATGCCATGCCCATCGTTGTAAACACAGAAGCAATTAAACTGATTTTAATCAAGTTTGATTTCATTGTCTCTCCTTTTAAATTGTATGAAATACAATAATATTTTATTATGCAATGTTAGAGATTTAACTTATTTGCGACGATTAGTTACTATTTTTTTATATTATGTGTAAAAATGTAGATGTAATAGTAGAATAAGATATACATATTCGATTAGCATTGGTGATTATTTTGATATGTAAGTGATGTAAGATAATATATGATTTGGTTGCGGGAGGTGGATTTGAACCACCGACCTTCGGGTTATGAGCCCGACGAGCTACCAAGCTGCTCTATCCCGCGACAGGATACATAACTTTTAGAAAGTTATTTGAGTGAGATTGTAGCTTGAATAAATATATTCAAACTTAAATCTAAAAAATGGATGGGGTAGAGGGATTCGAACCCCCGAATAACGGTACCAAAAACCGTTGCCTTACCGCTTGGCGATACCCCAACATTCATAAGACATATTGCTTATGTGGACGGCATTATAGCACCAAACAAGGGACTTGTCAAGAGTATTATTGTAAAAAATAAAAAATATTTTAAATATTGCATAAACGAAGAACTAATAGGTATAATATGACTATCTAAATACTGAGGAATGAAGTATGCCAACAGATGCAATACAAAGAGTAGAAAAAGCGATAGAGGAGATAAAAAGAGGGCACATGGTCATCATGATGGATGATGAGGAGAGAGAAAACGAAGGAGATCTCGTCTATGCAGCCACTTTTTCCACTCCTGATATGGTCAATTTTATGGCAAAAGAGGCCAGAGGGCTTATCTGCACACCTGTATCCAAAGAGATAGCCACCAAGCTGGATCTGCTTCCAATGGTAAGCAACAACGACTCCAATCATGAGACTGCATTTACTGTATCGATAGACTCAGCAAGTGCAAGTACGGGTATCTCCGCAGCAGAGCGTAGCGACTGCATCTCAAAGCTCGCCTCTCCTCAGACATTGGCTTCTGATTTTGTACGTCCTGGGCATATCTTCCCGCTTATTGCCAAAGATGGTGGTGTCTTGGTGCGTACAGGGCATACAGAGGGTTCTGTGGACTTATGTAAACTCGCAGGGCTTGCACCTGCCGGGGTGATATGTGAAATCATCAAAGATGACGGCACTATGGCACGCGCAGATGATTTGGAACTCTTCTCCCAAAAACACAACCTCTCTATTGTCTATATTTCTGACATTGTGGAGTATAGGCTCTCTCACGAACAGCTTGTCAGACGTATAGAAGAGGAGAAGATACTCTTTAGAGGTATCAAGGTAGAGAAGATTACCTACTGCGACCACCTTGAGCGTAAACATACAGTCATACAGTTCTACAAAAGACACGAGACTTCTAATGTGAAGTTTCACAATATTGGTACGGATATCGATTTGGTACTTGATGACAAACGCTTTTTGGCACTCGATAACGCCATAGAGTACCTCAAAAACAACGGTGGCATACTCATTTTTCTTGATACCAAAATGATTTCACACGAACAGGCCAGAGAGTTTGGGGTAGGTGCGCAAATACTTAAAGACCTCGGCATCAAAAATATCAACCTCCTTACAACCAATATCGATACTGAATTTGTAGGACTTGCAGGCTTTGGGCTGGATGTGGTGAACAGGATAGAGATAAGCTAACAAACACTAAAGCAAACTAAAAGCCATATTTAAAACACAAGATATTCGCTCTTAGACAAAAAGAGGTGCCAAAGGAGCTTGTGGGCATTAACTTATAAGTAGATAATTTTTAACTGTAATAGTATTACTAAACATTTAGGAATATTATTATTAAGTTGGTGATGAATATGTTGGTGGAGGAGTTGCAAAAAGAGAAGTTCATCTAAAAATATGTCAATTTGACATATTTTTATCCAAACAAAAAGATAAATGCTATGATTGTAAAAAATGAGGACAGTCAAGATGCATGAAGTAACAATAAACACAAAAAATCTACAAAATAAGATTTATACAGTTCGTGGTATGCAAGTCATGTTAGATAGTGATTTGGCATCACTTTATCAGGTGGAAACAAAACAGCTCAACAAGTCAGTCAATAGAAACCTAAAAAGATTTCCTAGCAGTTTTAGGTTTCAGCTAAGCAAAGAAGAGTATGAAGATATTTTGAGGTTCCAAATTGGTACCTCAAGCTTACAGAGTCATGGCGGTAGAAGATACATGCCCTATGTATTTACAGAGCAGGGTATCTCTATGTTGAGTGCGGTGCTTCGTAGTGATGTGGCTATTGATGTAAGTATAAAGATTATAGAGGCTTTTGTCTCTATGAGAAGATTTTTACTCAATCATGCTTCTGTATTTCAAAAGCTAGATAGGCTAGAGACAAAGATTCTAAAGCATGATGAGAATTTTGCTAAGGTTTTTGATGCCATGGAAGATAAGTCTTTAGTACCTACACACGGCATCTTCTATGATGGACAGGTGTTTGATGCGTATGTATTTGTAGCCAAGCTCATCAAGCGTGCCAAGATTTCCATAAAACTTGTAGATAACTACATAGACGAGAGTGTCCTCACGCTCTTTTCTAAGAACCAAGATGTGCAAGTGACCATCTACACCAAAACCATCTCCAAACAACTCAAACTAGACCTCAAAAAGTACAACGCACAGTACCACCCCATAACACTTAAATGTTTTGATGCTTCGCATGATAGGTTTATGATTATTGATGAAACAGAGGTCTATCACATAGGTGCTTCTTTGAAAGACTTGGGCAAGAAGTGGTTTGCTTTTTCTAAGATGCGTGGGGAGAGTTTGGGTTTGATGGGGAAGTTGAAGTGAGTTTTTTTAATGAGTTGGCTATAATTACAAGAGTATTAAAAAAAGGAAGATAATGTCAAATAGTTTATTTTTTAATCACGTTGAAAAAAATGATAGCAATATAGAAATCATAAATAAGCTTAAAAAGTATGTTGAAGA
>JALSSQ010000074.1 GCA_026984165.1 Sulfurovum sp. | reverse complement strand
ATGGTGGCACTTTTACCGTTACTTGTAGCCATAGCTATCTCTTTTGCAAAAAAGAAAAACTATGAACTACATGCATTGGTACAACAGACGATTTTTGTGATTGCAGTGATAGTTGTAGGGTATTTTGAGTATGGTGTACGTGTAGGTGGAGGATATGAAGGATTTGTCAAAGGCTCATCCGTTTCTCATACCTATGCTTTTTATGTACTCATTTTTCATATTGTTGTGGCGATTGTGGGATTTATTATTTGGACATATACTTTGGTGACCGCACGAAAAGACAGTAAGAACCATACACTTCCTGGACTTTACTCTATGGCACATAAAAAGGCGGGACGACGTGCCTTTATATGGATAATTGCGACTGCATTTACAGGAATATGGGTTTATGTTTTACTTTTTGTAGTGTAAATATATAAATGAAAATCGCTATTTCTGCTTGTCTTTTAGGTACACCATGTCGCTATGATGCTGCAAATAATAAAAATGAAATATTATTAAAAAAACTACAAGAGCATCAGCTTATTCCTTTTTGTCCAGAAGATTTTGCATTTGGAACCCCTAGACCGACGATGGATTTGGTACGTACGAATCTCGGAGATAAAGCACTCTCAAATGAAACAGGAGAAGATTTGTCTCCTCCAGTGATAAGCTATGCCCAAACTTTTTTTGATGCACATTCAGATATTGACTTGGTGATAGGCAAAGATAGAAGTCCCAGTTGTGGAGTATGTTCTGCTAGAGTGTATAACGAAGAAAAAAATTTACTCTCTTCTACCCAAACAGGATTGATGATAAGAGAAGCTAAAAAACGTAACATTGACTGCATAGATGCAGAAAAATTTGAAGGATTTTAATGCGATACCTAATATTTCTCTTAAGTGTATGTCTTCTGCATGCAAATTTAGCTAAGGAGGATGTAACTAAACAAGCGATTGTTAAAATTTATACAACTTCAAAAATACCAAATTATCAAGTGCCTTGGTCAAGTGCTATACAACAAAGCACGGGTTCAGGGTCTATTATTAAAGATGGTTTTATCTTAACAAATGCACATGTGATTGCAAATCAGGCGTTTATAGAAGTACAGCGTTATGGGCAGCGTAAACGGTATGTGGCTCAGGTTTATGCAGTATCACATCAAGCTGATTTGGCATTGTTAAAAGTCAAAGAAAAATCTTTTTTTAAAGGAGTTACCCCTCTTACTTTTGGTACTTTACCAGAAGTAGAGCAAAAAATAGTTGTCTATGGATACCCTATGGGAGGAAGTACGCTCTCTGCGACAATAGGTGTAGTGTCACGAGTAGAACATCATATTTATGCACATAGTGGAGAATCTTTTCTCGCCATACAGGTTGATGCAGCGGTCAATCCTGGAAATTCTGGAGGTCCTGCACTGTCCAATGGCAAGATAGTCGGTGTCGTCATGCAGGTCATTACAAAATCTCAAAACATAGGGTATCTTGTACCTGTAAGTATGGTGCAACACTTTATAACCGATATGAAAGATGGGAAATATGATGGTTTTGCAGATTTAGGATTAGGTACACAAAAACTGGAAAATCCTACATTAAAACGTTATTATGGGCTTGAAGATAATGTTACTGGAAATGTGATTGATAAAGTTGTTTATCACTCTTCTTTAAGGGGTATATTAAAAGAGGGTGATATCCTCACTGCAGTAGATGGCCATAAAGTGGAGGATGATGGTACATCCGCATTTAGAGAACATGAGTATACCAATTTCTATTATTATGTTGACAAGCATCAAATGGGTGAAAAAGTTACTTTAGATGTGATTCGTAACCAAGAAAAAATGAAAGTAGATGCTGTGTTAAAATATTCTGCAGATGATATGTATTTGGTGAAAACCACACGTTATGATAGAATGCCAACCTATTTCATATATGGTGGGTATGTTTTTTCTCCTTTAACACGCAACCTTATACTTTCAAGTAATCGTAATCGTTTGAAACTTTCTTATCTTGCATCTCAATGGCAAAAGAAAGAAAAAAAAGAAGTGGTTGTACTTCTAAAAGTACTTGCGTCAGATTTAACCAAAGGAAATAATGATTTTGCAATGTGGCCTATTGAAAAAATAAATGGTGAAACCTTTATTGATTTTAAAGATTTTTATAACAAAATGCAAAATATAAAAGAACACTACATTGTCCTTGAAGACAAAGATGGGGTTAAAGTGATTATCGACAGAGAAGAGGCACAAAGAAAACAAAGCAGTATTCTTAAAAAATACAATATTGAATTTGACAAGTCTATTGATTTACGCGAAAATGAAGAGGGCAATAAGACAAAATAAGTATTTACTCATACTTTTTAAACTGTTCTAGCCACGCTTTATCTTCATCACTAAGTGTGCCTACACGTTCTAGGAGCTTTGCTTTTGTGTTGTGGAGGTCGTCTATAGAAAGGTAGGCTAAAAGTGCTGGGTTGATGGTAGGTTCATCTCTACCATAGGCGATGAGTTTTTCTATTTCTTCGAGTAATATTTCTTTTTCATTTTGCATCTGATATACTATCGAATAAATTAGAAATTAGAAATTAAAAGTTAAAAATTGAGGAGTTGATATGTTACAAGTAGGTGATAGTGTACCAGATTTTTGTCTGCCAAATCAAGATGAAGAAGAGATATGCCTCAGAGATATAAAAGGGCGTTGGATAGTCCTTTACTTTTACCCAAAAGACAACACCCCAGGGTGTACCACAGAAGCATGTGACTTTACTGAAGCACTTCCAAACTTTGAAAACCTTTCGGCTATCGTACTTGGTGTGAGCCCAGACTCTCCTAAAAAACATAGAAACTTCATAGAGAAAAAAGATCTCAAAATTACACTGCTTGCCGATGAAGACAAAGAGCTGTGTAACCTTTTTGGTGTCTGGCAGCTGAAAAAGTTTATGGGGAGAGAGTACATGGGTGTGGTACGTTCCACATTTATCATTAACCCTGAAGGCAAGATAGCTGCTATGTGGGATAAAGTAAGAGTCAAAAATCATGTAGCAGAAGTACAAGCAAAACTTGAAGAATTACAAAAATAATAAAATCTTAAATAACATTTCGGTATAATCGCGTTTCTTATTCAGCATGGATAAGAAAATACACATGTAGTTATTCCTTGCACGGTTGCACTGCGCTTGTCGAAGTGTTGATGGCTACAGCGGATGAAACCTAGTGATGAAGCATATGTGCTTTTAACTGAGCTTTTAGTGAAAAGTTCTATTAACGATATATACCAAGGAGAAAATAATGGTAACAATGAAAGACCTATTGGAGTGTGGCGTACACTTCGGACACCAAACAAGAAGATGGAATCCAAAAATGAAAAAATTCATTTTCGGTGCTAGAAAGAACATCTATATTATCGACCTTCAAAAAACACTTAGATACTTCAAATATACTTACAATGTAGTAAGAGATGCAGCAGCTGAAGGGCAAACAGTACTTTTCGTAGGAACTAAAAAGCAAGCCAGATCAGCAGTCAAAGAGCATGCAGAGAGATGTGGTATGCCTTATGTCTCTACAAGATGGTTGGGCGGAATGCTTACAAACTACCCAACTATGAAAAAATCTATCAGAAAACTTGAGATTATCGAGCAGATGGAAGAGAACGGTCAACTTGATCTGCTTACAAAAAAAGAGGCATTGATGCTTTTAAGAAAAAAAGAGAAACTCTCTTCTTACCTTGAAGGTTTCAGATATATGAAAAAACTTCCAGAGATGATGTTTGTTATCGATGCAGTCAAAGAGCATATTGCTGTAAAAGAAGCAAAACGTATGGGTATGAAGGTGGTTGCACCGTTAGATACCAACTGTGACCCAGATATGATTGACTATCCTATCCCGGGAAATGATGATGCGATTCGTTCTATCAATCTTTTCTGTCAAGAGATGGCTGAAGCGATCATCGAAGGTAAGGCAGCTTATGCTGAAGCAAAT
>JALSSQ010000073.1 GCA_026984165.1 Sulfurovum sp. | reverse complement strand
CAAAGCAGTTCATCGCCAGCGTTCAAAAATGCCGTACATACCATTGAGATAGCACCCATACCTGAAGAGGTCGCGATGGCACCAAGACCACCTTCAAGTTCAGCTACAATGCTTTCTAGTTTGGCATTAGTGGGGTTTCCTACTCTTGCGTAAAGTGGTTTGTTCACCGTGGCGGCAAAGATACCTTCTGCCTCTTGGGCATCTTGATAACCAAAAGCTGCTGAGGGGGTGATGGTTTGGGCAATGGGTCCCACTCTATTCCCTACAGTGTGTACAAGTTGTGTGTTAAAATAGTCAAAATCTACGGGATTGTTCATGTTTTGGAGTTCCTATATTGAATAATTGAGTGTTTGTGTGGCTTTAAGTTCATAATTTTGAAGCTCTGAAAGTGGAATTTCAAATGCTTTTGCAACATTTTCTTTTAAATCATCCCAAAAAAGTTTAAGTGCAGGATTGTCATTTTGTGTAATATCAGAAAAAATATCTGATTCCAATACAATCACAACATCTTTAAGTGTAATGTCTTTGAGTCCACGTGCCAATTTGTAACCTCCATGGGCACCTTTGACAGAGAGGAGTAAACCTTGCTTCTTCAACTCTAAAAGTATCTGTTCTAAAAAGTTTTGGGGGACATTTGCCTTGGCTGCAATCTCTTTTATCTTAAGTACAGCACCCTCATTTGCCGCACCAAGTTCATGTAGTGCAGCAATAGCATAAATCGTTTTACTTGATATTCCTACCATTACTTAAAAATCCTTTACCCAATTGAATAGCGTAGTATATCTTACATCCTATACAAAAATCGAATAATGTTTCAAGTAATGCACAAATGAGTAATATAATGGTAATCACTGTAGCAAAATTCGTAAAGCCAGCAAGGTAAAAAACAACCAAAAACAGTGAAGTTATTAGCCCCATATAAAGTGCAAATCTCTTGGGAGACTCATCACATAATTTTGGTGCAACACCCCACCCCTCAAGTACAAATTTACCGATAATATGAAATGGACTTAAGTGTGATTGGCGTAATGTTCTCATAAAGAAATCAAAGAGTAAGATAAATGCAAAAATACTCTCTTGCGTAACGAGAAGAATCACTGTAAACAGTGCCACCTGAAAAGAAACAGCTCTAATCATATTAGCATCTACTCTTCTTGTTGAGATGGGGCAAGAGGCAGAGATGGTATCAATAGACATAATATTTCCTTCATTTTACTGCTAACTGTATCAAAGTACTTATAGAAACCCTAGTTTATGCAGCATTTTAGCTTTGATGAAATTAACAATTCTTGGGGAGACAAAATTTCGAAACAAAATGCCCTTGTCCAATGCATGAAACTAGGGTTTTTAGAAGTACTTTTGTGTATTTCTGTGCGTAGTTTACCTAAAAAAATATTTATTGTCAAGTATATCTATAGATTTTATTAAAAATTTCCAAATTCTTTATTATATTGATAATATACACATTATGTGCACATAAAATGAATAGAATCTATTTAACTTAATACGAAGGTTTCCTAATTATGCGAATATTCTTTTTATCTTTTATGATACTAGCCCTCGCTGAAGCGCAAAGTATCCATCAACTTATACAATACTCCATCAAAAAACATCCTTCTTTGAAAAGTATCGAACACCGTCTGTCTGCCATGGATGAGCGTATAGAAAAAACCCAAAAATGGGAAAACCCTGACCTCTCGTTTACTATCAATGATATTCAGTTTAGAAAGCCACTAGGGCGTACTGCTGAACGCATGCAGTATCAGGCTGTCAACTTCAAGCAAAAATTCCCATGGTTTGGAAAACGTAAAGCAAGTAAAAAGGTAGCCCAAGAAGAAAAACGTGTAGTGTTTCATACTCTAAAATCGGCACAAGTAACCCTTGCCTATAACATACGTATAGCTTCATACACGATTAAAGAATTGGAATCACGTATAGATATACTCAATAAATATAAACATCTTGCCAAACAAAATATAGAACTTTTTACAAAATATATTGCTACAGATACTATGAGTCATACAGATAGTGTCAATGCTGAACTTTCTCTCTCTAACATAGAAATACGTTTAGAAAAATATAAATCTATACTAAAAACACAAAAAGAAAAACTCAATTACTTAGTACAAAAAAGAGTAAAAAAAATCTCTAATGTATTAAAGATAAATAAGCCTAAATCACTACGCTACTATTTAAGCCATATGAAAAAAAATCCTCAATACCATATGAAGTTAGCAAAACATAAGGTAGCTATGGCAAATAAAAATCTTATTGATATGGAAAAAAATCCTGACCCTTATGTGAAAGTAGGATATTTTAACCGTACCATCTTCCCGGATTATGCCACCATTTCAGTAGGTGTTTCATTGCCTATTTATGGAACAGAAGCACTCAATTCTGAGATTGCACAAAAAGAAGCACTTGCAAGTCAAAGTGAAAGCATTGATTATAAATCTTTTTTAGAAAGTGAAATCCGTACAAACTACGTCAAACTTACCGAAACCTATCGTATTTACAATATTATCCAGCATAAAAGTCTTCCACAACTCAATCATATGCTAGAACTAAGTGCCACTGCTATTGAAGAGGGTGCTAGTTTATTGACCTACACCAATACACTTGAACAAAAGCTCACATTGGAAGAAGAACGTATCTCTATCATCGCAGAGTTTGTGCGCACAAAAGCGAAACTACTATCACTTATAGGAGTTATATAATGTCAAAATATATACTTGTCTTACTCTTGCCTTTTTTATTATTGGCACAAGAAAAAGAGATGAAATGTTCTACAGGAAAATGCTCAACAACTAAAAATGTCAGTAGTAAAACAAAAGTACCTAAAAAATCCATAAAAGCAATTCAAACCAATCCAAAAACACCCTTTTATAAGAAAACTATTAAACAACTCTTCAATGTAAGCACCACATATGTTAAAGAAAAAATGATAACACAAGCACAAGTAAATTATGGATATATTGTGGCAGAAGATGCACGTATGATTGATGTAACATCATGGTTTTCAGGTTATGTTGAAAAAATTTTTGTCGATACACTCTATCAGAAAGTGAAAAAAGGTCAAGCATTAGCAAGCATTTATTCTCCTGAAGTCTATAAAGCAAAACAAGATTATCTTAATGCATTAAAATTTAATGCTAAACACCCTTCTACCAATATGCTTGCCAGTGCAAAGGTAAAACTACAATTACTAAATATCCCAGCACATGAGATCAAAGAGATACGTATCACTAAAAAAGTAAAAAAGCTTACTACACTGTATGCACCAACTGATGGTTGGATATTTGAAAAAAACATCAATAGAGGGTCATATATTAATAATAAACAACGTCTCTATAAAATTGTTGATTTATCTCAAGTATGGATGGAAGCAAAACTTTTTCAAAATGAATTGGAAAAAATTAATACTCTTACACACTTCAATGTACACGTACAAGGTATCGATACTGAGTATCCAGCTCAAAAAATTTTACTCTACCCCATGTTAGACCCTAAAGAAGCAACAGCAACATTACGATTGGCTATTGATAATTTTAATGAAAAACTCAAACCTGGTATGTATGCAAAGCTCTACTCTTCTTCACCTAAAACAAAAAAACTAGTCATCCCACGAACAGCTGCCATACGCAAGTCTGGCAGGTGGTATGCATTTTTGGCTACAGCGTTTAAAGGAGAATACGAACCTGTAGAAATCAAAGTACAAGCTCTTGATAACAAATATTTTGAAGTGCTTGATGGATTGAGTCATGGTGAAGAGATAGTCAACAATGCGCTCTTTATGATGGATTCAGATGCCCAAATCAATTCGATATATTAAGGCGAAGTAATGATAGAAAAATTAATAAGCTTTAGTGTAAAAAACAGATTTCTAGTCCTTATGACGACCCTCTTTCTCATTTTGGGCTCAGTATGGGCGATGAGGCATACACCACTTGATGCCCTG
>JALSSQ010000072.1 GCA_026984165.1 Sulfurovum sp. | reverse complement strand
TGGCGGCATTACCATAGACTCCGATGCCAAGAGTGAATATGAAGAGCTGATAGATAAAATTTATCTGCCTTTTTAAAAAAATTTGAATTTTTTCTCAATTTAGTGTAAACTATTTTACAAATTTTTATAAAGGTTTATTATGTTTCAATTGTTTTCAAGTATCGTATTTTCGTTTTTTCTACTTTGTCAAACCTCATCATTTGCTAATGAAGGCGACATAGAACACCTCGTTGTACCTGAAACACAAGATAGCACTACAAACGATAATGAACCAACAGAAGAAACCAACGAAGAAAACATACCAGAAGAATCAGAAGCAGATACTGACATATCCCAAGCCATCCACGAAGAAAATGAGACAGACCAGACAACTATAGCTACTGAAGATACTCCGCAAGAAAAACAGGCAGACAGAACAGATACAGAGCCTACAAAAGAGACTCAAGCCCCTGAAGCTACACAGGAAGAGGACATTGTCAAAGAAGAAGCACCTTCAGAAGAAGAGCTTGAAGCCAAACATGCAGAAGAGGCAGAACTCAGGGAAGTAGGTGCAGGTGAAGAACCTGTTATAGACTAAGGACACCCTCTATCTGTTCGATGTGACCATACATATGCTTTATCGTCTTTGACTTTGGAAAAATACAATTTTCCTGAGTTCCTCCATGGGTCTATAATAATGCCTTTTTCTATTTTTCCACCTTTTGGGATAATAACCAAGGCATTATGTTCTGAAAAGTATTCTCCTATATTTGCTCCCACCAAATGAAATGCATAATGTGGGTAGTTTCTCTTATTTAAATATAAGTACAACGCATCCGACCAATCAAAACAAAGTCCTTTTTTACGCATGCCAATGTTAACTAAAAAATTATGCCAAATAGGGGGTGAAGTAAGTTCAAACTCTTTTGTAAGACTTTTTGTTTTTTGGAAAATATCACGAGAAAGATAAAAACTCTCTTGACGTGGTACATGACTATCTAACCCATATATAAGTGTTGCGAGTTTATCTATCTGTTTTGATGGAGCTTGTATAGGTTTTACGGAGCATCCCAGCAAGAGAAACCCAAGAAAGAAAAATCTAAAAAAGTGTCTGTGCATATTGGCTAGATAAGTACCGCATGATGCTTACCATAAGTAACATCATCGCAAGACTGTATCCCCATACCCATTTGGGATTTTTGGCTATAGCATAGCCGCCCAGTATACCAATAATAAGTCCCCCTACATGTGCAGAAACATCTACAGAAGGGATGGAAAGACCTATCATCAAGTTTACACCTATAATAATGGAAAACTCTTTCATAAAGGCTTTAGTATGTGCCTGTATCTTCTCTTTATATGCTATGAAAAATCCAGCCAATGCACCAAATATACCAAATATCGCACCACTTGCCCCTACACCCACAGAGGCAGGATGCATATAAAGTGAAGCCAAGCCTCCCAATAGCCCAGAGAATAGATAAATACTCACATATGACACGGTATTGAAATAGCGTTCTACACCTCTTCCTATAAGATAAAGTGAGAACATATTCATAAATAGATGCATTATGCCTCCATGCAGGAATATAGCACTTAAAAGTCTCCACCACTCACCAAAAGGCACTGTTATAGGACCATATAGTGCCCCCATATGCACTAAAACTTCTGTATCTATATCTATAAAATTTTTACTTAAAAAAGCAGAAAAAATGTAGCCTAAGATATTGATAGCAATCAACGCATATGTAATTTTATATTGTTTTAATGTTTCTCTCATTATGACTCAACAGATTGCTTCAGGGAAGATAACCCCATCTATACCTGAACGTGCAATCTTTGATATCTCTTTTGCATCATGTATTAGTACGAGTACCCGTGTATCAAACAGATATTCTTGTGCCACAGGATGAATAATGAGTGCATCATCTTCCTCACATACCATATACTTAGCTCCAAGTGCATTGGAAAATATGGCTTCTTGTAGCGAATTTACCGTGACTGCAAAAGGAATATTATTTTCTTGACAATACTTAGCCAACTTGTGTGAATCTACAATAGGCTCTAACAGTACAATATCATTTGGATTTGATTTTTTAATATCATCAATAGAAAATATTTTACAAAATTTTCTACTCTCTACCCATGGATGACCTATAATTATCATATTGTTTCTCCTTAATATATTAGATACTACATTCTTTCGAGCAATAATACTTACCATGCATAATAACACTCTCTTTTACTGTCACATACGTACCACATTTCTCACACTCTACCAGTGTGTCATCATCAAGTTTTTTTTCCGATGCACTTTTGCCAATGCTTGGCAATTTTCCACCGAAAAATCGGTAAATCAACACAGCTACTATAGCAAATATAAGTAATTTTAAAATCACACTTGACCTTTGATATATAAATAATTTCGTTGGTTTTTCTGTACTATATCATACTCTAACTTATGCTCTACATCTCTCATCTCATCAAACACCCGTGAACCTTTATAGAAAAGATATGCTGTGTTGGCATCGCTAATCTCTTTTGTCAAATCTAAAAGCAATTTAGTATTGGTTACCGCGCGCGAGCTGATCATCTCAAAGGCATCATGCACCACAAACTCCACGCGTTTGGCTTCTACCTTTACATTGGAGAGTCCACCCTCTATGGCTGCATATTTTAAAAATGAGACACGTTTTTTGAGTGGTTCAGCCAAAACCACCTCACACTCAGGCAGTGCCATAGCAAGCACAAGCCCTGGGAAGCCTGCTCCTGTACCTACATCTAAAAGCGTTTTGGGCTTTTTTATAAATGTTAACGGATAGAGCGAATCTACAATATTCACATAGATAGCATCTAAGCTTTTTGCACCTGTAAGATTGTGTATCTGATTCCACTCATGTAAGAGTGAAGCAAAATTTTCTAATTTGATGATGGTCTCAGCATTGAGTACTATCTCCTCTTTATCCAAGTATTGCCCTAGATTCATTAGAGTATATGCCCTAGTTTATTCTTTTTGACATTTAAATAGTTTTCATTATGAGGGTTAGAGGCTATAACTATAGGCAGGCGTTCTACTATCTCAATGTTGGGAAGATTTTCTATCTTGCTTGGGTTGTTGGTGAGCAGTTTAAGCTTGACGATACCAAAATGCCCCAGAATAAACTCTACTATCTCATAGGTACGCTCATCGGCTTTAAACCCTAGCTGATGGTTGGCTGCTACGGTATCTAACCCTTGGTCTTGGAGTGCATAGGCATTGACTTTGTTGAGCAGCCCAATGTTTCTACCCTCTTGTCTATGGTAAATCACAAGCCCACCCTCTTGACCTATCCTCTCTAACGCCGCATCTAGTTGTTCTCCACAGTCACACTTTACTGAGCCTATGGCATCTCCTGTCAAACACTCAGAATGCACACGGACGATAGGAGCATCGGACAAGTCATCGGTGAAGATGGCAAGATGTTCTTTCTCATCTTCTTTAAACGCTTGTATCTTAAAGGTGCCATGTTTGGTTGGTAAAGTAGCGATTTGTGATATTTCTATGTCTTTCATAGGCAGATTATACAGTAAGAATGAAGAATTAGGAATTAGGAATTAGGAATTTTAGGTAAAATGTTGAAAATATTATAGTTAAGGCTTATTTATGTTCACAAGATTTAGAAGAAAACGTATCAACCCAGTGCTTCGTGACCTCCTCCAAGAGACTCACCTCTGTGTCAATGACTTCATCTACCCTCTCTTTGCCAGAAGTGGAACTGGCATCAAAGATGAAGTAGCCTCTATGCCAGGGGTGTACCAAATGAGCATCGATGAAGTAGTTAAAGAGTGTGACACGCTTAAAGCACTTGGTATCAAGTCTATCATCCTTTTTGGTATCCCCGATGTCAAAGACTCTGTAGGCTCTGACGCGATGTGTGAACATGGCATCATCGCCCAAACAGTACGAGAAGTCAAAAAAGCACACCCAGATATGTTTGTCACGACAGACC
>JALSSQ010000071.1 GCA_026984165.1 Sulfurovum sp. | reverse complement strand
CATGGACTATGAGACAGTCAAACAAGCACACATTGACCTACTCAAAGCCAATGACTTTAAAGGCAATGTTTACCTCAGACCTTTGATTTATCTAGGCTACGGACAAATGGGGATTTACCATAAAAATGTCCCTGTCAATACCAGTATCGCTGCATGGGAATGGGGGGCGTACTTGGGTGCAGATGGTATGGAAAAAGGGATTACGACTTGTACTTCTTCTATCACCAGAAACCCAAACCGTTCTACTTTTGGCAAAGCCAAAGCAGCCGCAAACTATCTCAATTCACAAATGGCAAAATATGAAGCCATCGAAAACGGATTTGACGAAGCACTCATGCTAGATGAAAATGGCTTTATTGCAGAAGGTACAGGAGAGTGTATCTTTATCGTACGTGAGGGTAAACTCATCTCTCCACCCAATGACAATTCATTAGAATCTATCACGCAAGCCACCGTACTTGAACTGGCTCGTGACATGGGCATAGAGATAGAAAGACGCAACATCACCAGAGATGAGATCTACATCTGTGATGAGCTTTTCCTTACAGGGACAGCAGCAGAAGTGACCCCTGTAAAATCTTTTGACCATAGAGTCATTGGCAATGGAAAAAGAGGTCCAATAACCGAGAAACTACAAACAGCCTATTTTGATGTCGTCTTTGGACGTAACGAAAAATACAAACATTACTTAACATACATATAAGGAACAACTATGCCAGCAGATATGAACGACTATTTTAAAAAGAAAAGACCAAACCCCAACAACAACAGTGGCGGAGGAAACAACTTTGAAACCCCTTTAAACAATATACCAAAAGGATTTCCAGTATGGCTTATTGTCATTGCAGCTATTGCCTTTACACTCTTTGCTTTTAAACCTTTTACTATCATCAATTCCGGAGAGGTGGGCATCAAAGTCACCACAGGTAAATTTGAGAAAAAACCTCTGGGTGCAGGCTTGCATTTTTATATCCCTATTTTTCAAAAGATTATTCCGGTCAATACACGTATTAGGCTTATCACCTACTCCAATGATGTCTCTCGTGAATTAGGAGACAACTACAAAAACTTCGAGGGAGCCCTAAGACGAAACAGAGCCATCCCTGTACTGGACAAACGCGGACTTACCGTCAACATAGATTTAGCAGTACAATACAGCCTCAAAGCTGAGTCTGCACCTGAAACCATAAAAAAATGGGGTTCAAGCTGGGAAGAAAAAATCATCAACTCCAAAGTAAGAGAAGTCGTACGTGACGTGGTAGGTCAATACACCGCAGAACAACTCCCAGAGATGAGAAATGCTATCGCTTCAGCTATCCAAACCAAAGTCAGAGAACGTGTCGAATCCTTACCTAACCAACCTGTGATTCTCTCTTCTGTAGAGCTTAGAAATATCGTACTCCCTCCAAAGATCAAAGAGAAAATAGAGCAGGTACAAGCAGCCAAACAAGATGTAACCATAGCCGAACAAGAGAAAGAGAAAGCCAAACAGCAAGCTCAGCGTGCTGCTGAAATAGCCAAAGGTGTTGCACAGAAAAACCGTATTGAAGCACAAGGTGAAGCCGACAAGATCCGTATAGAAGCAGAGTCACAGGCCAAAGCCAATAAACTCATTTCTGATTCACTTACCCCTGCACTCATCGAGCTCAAACAGATACAGATGCAAGGCAAGTTCAACGATGCCCTACGCGTCAACAAAGATGCCCAAATCTTCCTCACCCCTGGTGGTGCAGTACCCAACATCTGGGTAGATGCAAAAGGAAAAGAGAAACGCCTTATAGGCGCACAATAATATTTAACTAGGTAGTAGGTAGTGGGTAGTAGGTAGTGGGTAGTAGGTAGTGGGTAAATGGGATAGCAAAATCCTTTTTCTTGCTCCTTTCTCTTACTCCCTACTCCTTACTCCTTACTCCTTTGTTAATAATTTCGGAGAAATTATGAACATAGACTGGAACAAAAACCCCCTCATCCCTGCCATCGCACAAGACCATGAGACCAACGAAGTCCTCATGCTTGCCTACATGAACGAAGAAGCCTACACCCTTACCCTGGAAACTGGCTACGCACACTACTTCAGCAGAAGCAAGCAACGTATCTGGAAAAAAGGTGAAAGCTCCAACCACACCCAAGAGGTCAAAGATGTACTGCTAGACTGTGATGCAGACACCGTCATACTCAAAATCAAGCAAAACGGTGTTGCCTGTCATACAGGACGTAAAAGCTGTTTCTTCACCTCTGTCATGCAAGACAAAATCATCTTGGACAAAGAGGTAGATACCGATGCCATCTATGGGGTAGTAGATACGCTTTACCATACCATTTTAGAACGCAAAAATGCACCAGCCGAGCAAAAGTCATGGACGAAAAAGCTACTTGATGACAAAGCGCTCATGCTCAGCAAAATACGTGAAGAGGCAGATGAAGTCTGTGTCGCCATAGACGAAGAGAGTGACGAGCAAGTCATCTACGAATCTGCCGATTTACTCTACCATACACTCGTAGGCTTGGGCTATAGAAACATCTCACCAGACAGAGTCAAACAAGAGCTAGCAAGACGGTTTGGAATGAGTGGGATTACGGAGAAAGAAAGTAGAACGAAATAATTATAAGGTGTTGTCCCATGACAACACCTTATAAAGTGAATTTAACAACCACCTGCACAACCAGGAGTGTTGGCATTCCCTCCAGCAAAATAGTTTCCATCGAAACTAACCAATGAATAGGTTCTATCATTACCTAGTGATGCTTTAAGCCCTTCGATAGAGAGAAAACCAAGTGAATCTGCGCCCATGTTTTGGGCTATCTCTTCAGGGGTGAATTTGGTAGAGATAAGCTCCTCTTTCGTAGGGGTATCTATACCGTAACGACAAGGGAATTTTATCTCAGGTGCGGCGATACGCATATGTACCTCTTTGGCACCTGCATCTTTAAGCATACGTACAATCTGTTTGGAAGTTGTGCCACGTACCAGTGAATCATCAATAATGGCTACTCTTTTTCCTGCAATGAGATGTTTGATAGGAGAGAGTTTGAGTTTTACTTTTAAGTCACGTATCTCCTGAGTGGGTTCGATAAAGGTGCGTCCTACATAGTGATTACGGACAATACCCATCTCAAAAGGTACCCCCATACCATCAGCATAGCCTTTGGCTGCTGCCACACCAGAGTCTGGCACAGGTAAGACAAGGTCTATCTCTGCAGGGGTTTCTTTGGCGAGTCTTTTACCCATCTCAAGACGCATTTCATAGACATTTTTACCATCTATGATACTGTCTGGTCTTGCAAAGTAAATGTACTCAAAGGCACAGGGATGGTAGTCTGCTTCGAAGACTCTTTGTGAAGCTGGCTCTTTACCCTCTTCAAAGATAAGCATCTCACCTGGCTCCACATCACGCACAAACTCTGCACCCACGAGGTCAAAAGCACAGGTCTCAGAAGCAACGATGTATCCACCATCTTTGAGCTTGCCAAGGCTAAGAGGACGTATGCCAAATCTATCACGAATGACAAACATTTTAGAGCGACTCTGAATAGCCAGACAATACGCACCTTCAATCTTGCTCAACATATCTTTGATGCGGTCTTCCAACGAGTCTTTATCGGACTTGGCAATAAGATGGATAATATTTTCCGTATCCATATCTGTTTGGAAGATAGCACCTCTACTTATAAGTTCACTACGTACTTCTTGTTTGTTCACAAGATTACCATTGTGTACGACAGAGATTTCGCCCAGTTTGTATTTGGCAAAGACAGGTTGTGCATCACCTGCAGATTCACTTCCTGCGGTGGAGTAGCGGTTGTGCCCTACTGCGCACGACCCTTCCAAGCTATCAAGAATATCTTGATAAAAAACATCTGCAACCATACCCTTTTTTTTGTAGAGCTGAATATTTTTCCCATTAGAGGTAGAGATGCCTGTGGCTTCCTGCCCACGATGTTGCATAGAAAAAAGCGAATAATACGCTACCGTTGAAGCCTTTTTCGCACCAAATACACCTACGATTGCACACATAATATGCCTCCTTTAGAGTCAAGTGAAGAGTGAAGAGTGAAGAGTGAAG
>JALSSQ010000070.1 GCA_026984165.1 Sulfurovum sp. | reverse complement strand
CAAAATTACCTTCTACCCCTATTACCTTAAGATTTGGAGCATCTTCTGTAACCATTTGGAGTCTTTGTACATCTGAAGTACCACCATCAGGATACAGACATGCTACTTTCACCCCTTCTTGATTTTTAAAGGTTTCAAGTGTTGCAGGGCCAGTATCACCAGAAGTTGCTGCCATAATAAGATATTGTTCATCTCTTTTTTGTGCCAATTTACTTAAAATATAACCAAAAGGTTGTAATGCCATATCTTTAAAAGCACGTGTTGGACCATGATAAAGCTCTGCTACAAAACAGTCCTCTTCTATCTGTGTAAGTGGTACTGGATTGTTGGGGTCATCAAAGGCATCATATCTATCCAATGCTTCTATAAGAATATCTTTTTCAATATCAATTCCAAAAGATTCTAAAAAATCCAATGCCAATGTCTTATAATGACTATTAAGATGTTTATCTAAAAAATCATGATGAATTTTAGGGAGTGCCTTTGGTACATACAGTCCTCCATAACTAGCACTTGGGCTAAGTATTGCTTCGGAAAAAGATACACTTAATGGTTTACTTCCATCATTACCTCGTGTCTCAATAAATTGCATACATTGTCCTGTTTCGTGTAATTAAATAATAGAAGATATTATAGCCAAATAAACTGACAAGAAGTGTTTAGTTGCAAGATTCAATCAATAAATATGATGTTGCATAAAATAAGTTTGAAATAAATATAAAGAGCATCTAGTATTATGGCATATATTACTTATGCTCGCTAGTATATTTAGGGAAAAAGAATGTCAACTCACACAAGCAACACACGTCATAGATACTAGATACAAATTAATAAGGGGGAGAAAAAGCTATATGAATACAACCTTATAATATCCCTATTAGTAGTCTAACTTTCTCAAAAGATATTTTAGACTTTCCATACTCATCTTTCGATGCATTTGGTTTTTTATACAGTACATACTGTACCGTGGAAGTATAATTATTTATCCTTAATATAACGTAAATTTTTCACAAATATTTACAACTCTATACAAGTTCCTACTCCTGAACTAGTCAATATTTCCAAAAGGAGTGAATGTTCCACTCTTCCATCAATAATATGTGCTTTTTTCACACCACCTCGTAACGCTTCTATACAAGCATCTATTTTAGGTACCATACCCCCTCGGATAGTACCATTAGCTTTAAGTGCTTCAGTTTTTTCTATGCTAAGGTTGGTAATAAGCTGCATCTCTTTGTTAAGTACTCCTGGTGTGTCTGTTAAAAAAAGTATTTTGCTTGCTTTCATAGCCACAGCTATTTTTGAAGCAGCCAAATCAGCATTAATATTAAAACCTGGATGCCCCATGACTGAGCTACCGGCTATAGGTGCGATAACAGGTATCGCACCTTCATCAATAATATTGTTCACAATCTCAGGATTAATATGTTCTATGTTCCCTGTATAGCCAAAGTTTTCAAAATCTTTGGGCATTCCTTTTAAAAAACCACCATCTTTACCGGAAATACCAATGGCTTTACTCCCATGGTTATCTAATAATGAGACTATCTCTTTATTTATCTCTCCAGAAAGTACCATTTCAACAATACGCATCACCTCTTTCGTTGTAACACGTTGTCCGTCAATAAATTTTGTGTCTACACCTAAATCGGAGAGTAAATTGGTGATACTCTTTCCTCCTCCATGTACAACAATAGGTTTCATCCCCACAAGATGGAGCAAAACAATATCTTGTGCAAACTGTTCTTTCAAGCTATTGCTAGTTTGTGCTGAACCACCATATTTAATAACTATCTTTTTGTTGGCAAATCGTTTAATATACGGCAATGCCTCAAGTAGTGTTTTAACTACTTCTATATTATTACGCATCTTTATATCCTTCTACATACGCATCTACTTGCGTAAATATCTCATTTTGAATCTCTAATTTTAACTTCATTTCTGAGATAGGCAACTTAAAGCCCTGCATCTTCACCTTATCTTTAGAAGTACACAGTAAAGAAGTTGCCTGATTTTCTTCTAAAATTTTTTGCAATTTACTTTCATCAAAGTACATATGATCATCATAATATACTTTTTTAACAACATTTGTTGGTAAATAGGCATCTAATCTTTGAGGGTAAGCTATAGCTGTAACAAGTACCATAGTATCACTTGGGTTTACTATCGTCACAAGCCTGTTAAATGCTTTGCCTTCTTTTATAATCAGGTTTGCTTTTTTGCGTGTGGACATAAACTCCCTAAAAGGGCCTGCCGGAAACGTATAATGATTTTTTATCCCCAAAGGCTCTAAAAGAATGTCAAATTTTTCTAACTCTACTCTGTTAAAGCCATCATCAAGTATAATGACTTTGGCACCTTGTTGTACAGCAAGTTCTATGGCTTGCTGTCTGTTTTCACTGACCATGACTGAAGCATTTGGTAAGGATGTTGCCATGAGCATAGCTTCATCACCACTTTGTATGACATCTACAAGTATTTTACCTTGCTTACTTACTTCAAGCAAGCCCTTACTTTGACGCCCATACCCACGAGAGATGATAGTCACATCTTTATACCGTGAAGCAAGTGCTATCACAAAAGGCGTTTTACCAGTTCCCCCTACAATAAGATTACCGACAGAAAGAATAGGAACACCAAAAGAGATATGTTTAGCAAATTTCCTACGTAACTGCATAACAAATCCGTAAACAAATGATAAAGGAAGTAAGATAACTATTATAGGATAATGATACCATTTAGGAGCAAAAAACATCATTTCAAAAAATTTTCTCATCCCCTATACCTCACATTTTTCATTTTTAATTTCTCATTTCTCATTTTACGTGCATTCTTTAGCACCAAGTTTTTTTATTTCATTACAGGTAAACCCTGCTTCTTTGCGTGCAGCCACATTGACATGCGGTCTGTGTTTATTTAGGAGTTCATAGCGTTCAAGTATTTCAAAATAGACGGCTTCACTCTTGCCTTCTTTTTCACACAGGTACTTAAACCACCTGTCACCCTTTAAAACATGATCTATCTCCTCTTCATATATGACATGTAACATCTCTATGAGTTTGGCTATGGCAGGTATCTTGCGTTTATTGTCTAGTCTTTTAATGATTTGTGGACTCACATCTAGCCCTGAAGCTTCAAAATAACGTGGCACTATCGCCATGCGGTCAAGTATGTTATGTGCCGTTTTTTGTGCAGCATCAAAAAGCCCTGAATGTACAGGAAAGTCTCCATATATAAACCCTAATTCTTGGAGCAAACCCTCAAGCATCTTAAAGTGTCGTATTTCATCAGAAGCTACTTCTAACCAATCTACCTTATATGCCATAGGCATATCTGGATAGCGATAGACTGCATCAAGTGCCAAATCTATGGCTGAAAACTCTATGTGGGCGATGGAATGTACCAAGCTTGCCAAACCTTCATTACGCTCAAAGTCTTTTCTATGAGGAAGTCTTGCAGGGGGTACAATGGTGCAACGTGAAGCATAGGAAGGTTGTTCAAAATGAAGCGGTACAAAACCATTCTCTGCCCTAACCTCATTTTGGTTACAATATGCCAAACATTGAGCAGTCAACTTTTCTTTGACATCACTATCATCACTACGTATGGCTTGCTCTAATACTAGATAAATATTCATAAGGAAAGTATAACCGATGGAGATTAAAATACAGCCTATGGGTGTGACCCAAACCAACTGTTACATTGTTACTATAGAGGGTAAAGAGATCATCATAGACCCTGGCATGGGTGCAACAAAATGGGTACTTGACAATGTCACCAACCCTGTTGCCATACTCAACACTCACGGACACTATGACCATGTATGGTCTAACCAAGCACTCAAAGATGCTCTCAAAATACCTCTTTACTGCCCTAAAGGTGACAGCTTCATGCTCCAAAAATGCCCACTGGGACAGCCTACCCCTCCAAGTACACCCGATTATGAAGTCATAGGTGATGAAACGCTGAAGATAGAAGGAATCACGATACAATACAGACTTTTTTCAGGGCATACCCCAGGGTGTAGCATCATCCAAATCAAAGATGTATGGTTCTCAGGAGATTTTCTTTTTCAACAAAGCATAGGAAGGTGGGATTTCCCCTTCTCTAGTGGCGAAAAGAT
>JALSSQ010000069.1 GCA_026984165.1 Sulfurovum sp. | reverse complement strand
GGAGGTCCAACAATGGTACGCTCTGCTGCAAAGAACTTTAATGATGTGCTTATTGTTACTGATGCAAATGACTATGATGCAGTACTCGTGGCATTGGAAAATAAAGAAGATGACCTGGCATTCAGGCGCGCACTCATGATCAAAGCTTTTGAACATACTGCTGCGTATGATGCTATGATAGCCAACTATATGAATGGCAGATTTAATGACGGCTTTGGTGCGTATCAGTTTATCACAGGTAAAAAATCGTTCCAGACACGCTATGGTGAAAACCCACATCAACAAGGGGCACTCTATGAGTTTGATAATCACTTTACCAAGCACTTTAAACAGCTAAAAGGCGAAGCTTCTTTTAATAACATCAACGATGTCAACGGTGCACTTAAAATCGCCTCTAGTTTTGGTGATGAAAATGCCGTATGTATTGTCAAGCATGGTAATCCCTGTGGTTTTGCATTGAAAAGTACACTGTTAGAGAGTTATGAAGAGGCTCTCAAGTGTGACCCAGTCTCTGCTTTTGGTGGTGTCGTAGCAGTCAATGGGGTGGTAGATGCAGCGCTGGCAGAGAAGATGAATGAAATCTTCTTGGAGGTGGTGATGGCAGCTGATTTTACAGAAGAAGCCTTAGAAGCATTTAACAAGAAAAAACGTATCAAACTCTTCTCGCAGGGTGGATCCAAACTGGTAATGAGTAAAGATTCGCATGACTTTAAGCATGTAGATGGTGGTTTCGTGTATCAAAACGCCGACTGCATCTGTGACAACGAAGTACACAATGCTGAGAAAAAATCGACTCTTTCTGCTTCCAAGCAAGAGATGAAAGATCTGGAGATAGCATGGAAAGTAGCAGGGCTTACGAAGTCTAACTGTGTGGTTTATGTGAAAGATGCTGCGATGGTCGCTGTGGGTATGGGTATGACAAGTCGTGTAGATGCAGCACAGTGTGCCCTCAAAAAAGCAAAAGAGATGGGACTGGATGTATCCGGTGCTGCTATGGCATCGGAAGCCTTCTTTCCATTCCGTGACAGTATAGATGCAGCGGCAGCTGCTGGGGTCAAAGCTATCATAGAACCTGGCGGAAGCATCAGAGATGATGAAGTCATCGAAGCCACCAACGAGCATGGAATTGCACTTTACTTTACTACAGTCAGACACTTTTTACATTGATGATTTAGTAAAATTTAAGTTTTTTTTGTTATGATTTTGCATTAAAGCTAAACTATTCGTGAGAATAGGGCAGAAAACCACGGGTCTTTATAAATAATAAAAGATAGCCGGGTTGCATAATAACGCACTTAGCATTTTGCTAAAAAAAGTGAGATTATGCAAAAAAAGAATAAAAAATTATTTTGGCTAAACGACTCTAGATTATTTGCTGCTACAGCTATTATTTTTGTACATTTTGTACAAAATGTACAAAGTACATTGAATGTAAGCTTAGATACAGTGCAATGGTGGACAACTAATCTGTATCTTTCTTCTACAATGTGGGGTGTACCACTTTTTGTTATGATAAGTGGTTCATTACTTCTTTCTCCTGAAAAACAATATCATTCAGCACAAGAGTTTTATCGTAAACGACTTAATAGATTAGGAATACCTATACTTTTTTGGACGCTGTTTTATTTGGGAGTTACCTATGCGAAAAGTAAAATTTTGCATGCACCTTTTGATGTAGAAACTATAGGTTGGGAGATTTTGGGAGGACGTCCTTATAATCATATGTGGTATTTGTATATGGTTTTTGGACTTTATCTGTTTACACCATATTTTAGAAAAATTTCTATGCATTCTTCTTTGTCTGATATACGCTTGCTTGTTGTTTTTTTGTTTATTATCTCTTTTTTGGCAGTTTTGACCAATGAGGTCAATTTACATAATTCCACACTTTTTATTTTTATGTTTCCTGTGTATGTGTCCTATTTCTTTGCTGGATATCTTATTACACAAATGGATACACACATACCTATAAAATATCTTTTGTCTATTATTGTACTGTTTATTGTATTGACAGCCGTGGGAGAATATATGCATGAGAAATATCAATGGAGAATATCTTTTTATCATAACTTTAGTGTCACCATGATTCCTCTTTCACTCAGCATAATGTTATTGATAAAAGAGATACATAATAAAATTTTTCTCTCGGAGAAAATCAGACAATCTTTGGCACAATTTACACTTGGTGCCTATTTGATTCATCCAGTTTTGGTAGGCATTGTTGTGCATGCACACTATTTGGGTTTGAATATGCAAAATTATACATTTATTAAAATTTTGATATTGACAAGTATGATTGTTATTATCTCTTTATCTATTGCATATATTTTTTCGAAAATACCTTATCTGCGGAGGGTAGTGTAATGCAATGAGATTATACATCAATGAGATATACATAATTGTATTTAGATGCAACAAAATTGATAGAAAAATAAATGAACAAAGAAAGGAATAAAAAATGAAAAAAACAATCTTAGTAACTGCAACAACTATAGCTATGCTTCATGCAGGAGGTAATATTCATCCAAAAGAGGTGCATCCCGCAGCTTCTGAAGTCGAAACCTTGGCCAAAAAACATGAAGCTATGACAGATAAGCCACTCTTTTATTTGTCAGACTTTTATGCTGGTGTTGGTATTGGAAGATTTGAACTTTCTGACAAGCAGACTGATGAAGCATTCCAGTCAAACTATGTGATGCTCAAAGCGGGTATAGATTTCAATTCAGTTTTAGGTCTTGAAGGTCGCTATACGTATGGTTATGAAGATATTCACTATGATAGAGGATCTAATCAGTCGCAACAAAGTCAAGATTTAGATGCAAAATATAGCAATATTGCACTTTATCTAAAAGCAAGATATGCAATCAAAGATTTTGAGCCTTATATTTTGGTGGGATATGGTGAAAGTAAGACTACCAATATTCGAGGTTTTGATAGATATGAAGATGGTTTACAGTATGGTGGAGGTATTGGATACCACATCAATTCACATTGGGAAGTTTCTGTAGACTACGTTAGAGCCTACGATAAAAAAGGATTTGATGGTATTGGACAACTGGATGATTTGAAAGTTGATCTATTGACATTTGGTGTTACGTATCACTTCTAAAAGCCCAATATAAGGAAATAAAGTATGAAATATATACAATATACAAAGTTAGCTCCTTTATTTTTGGTCACATTTTTGATTTTAGGATGTGGACCAAGGCATGAAGAGGGTAAAAGTAGATGGGATCATGGATTGCTTCCTTATTCTTCAGGTAGTAGTGCAACAAATGCTTCTCCTGTTGATCAAAATAATACTTCCGCATCCCATACGACAGATGATGTAGATAAAGGTGTTTATATTAATGTGCCCCAAAATACTACTATAAGTATTGTATCTTTTATAGATGAAGATCCCAAAGGAACATATATGATAACCGATATTAAACTATTAAAGCATGGCATAGCAAAAATACATGATAATTTTGAAAATGTTGTTGTTTTTACTCCTGAAAAAGATTATATTGGTGAGGGTAGTTTTGAGGTAAATGCTGTAGACAGCAATAATGGAAAAGAGCATACCCGAAAGGTGTATGTTCGTATTTTTAAGTAGATTACGAAGGATAATATTATGAAAAAAAGTGTTGGGTTCTTGCTTAAACATAGTGTAATAGGGTTAATGATTTTGATGTTTGTAGCATGTGGTGGTGAAAAATATACAGACAATAAACAAACAACTACACTCGATGAAATAGCAGCATATGTAGAGGGTAGAAGCACAAAACAACCTACTGTTGAAGATTATCAAAATACAGGTTTTAAGGGAGTCAATGCGCAAAATATTCATCAGATTAATGCGTTAGTTATTGGGATAGAGCTTAGTACACCATTAGTTGGTCCACAAACAGAAGATTTTATACAAGAAGTCATCACAGCATATATACAAGAGCAACATGCACTTGACACTACTCCTCCAAACATTACACTTAAAGGCTCGGCAAACATTACACTCACTGTAGGAGATACCTACACTGAACAGGGTGCTACTGCTACAGATAATGTAGATGGGAATGTATCTGTCCAAATAAGTGGAAATGTCGATACAAATACAGCAGGAACCTATACTGTTACCTATACTGCTACAGATAAAGCAGGGAATCAGGCGACAATCACACGTAGTGTGACAGTGCAAGCA
>JALSSQ010000068.1 GCA_026984165.1 Sulfurovum sp. | reverse complement strand
TACCCAAAGTTTTCCATTAAGTGTTACAATGTTTGCCTTGGGATATTTGGCTTTAATACTTGCTTCATCTAGCATATCATGAAAATGTATATAAAGTTTTTTATCATCATATAAAATTTCATCACCGCCTATTGCAACACAACGCTTGACAAAATGTACTTTTGGGGTTTGTGGATTACGGAAAATGACAATATCTTCTCTTTGTGGTCGAGGGCCTTCTATGAGGTGGCCGTTGTTGTTAAAATCTGGAAGTAAAGGTATCTCTAACCATGGAAGGTGCGGAATAGGGATACCATAGGAGAACTTTTTCGCAAAAAGAAAGTCACCGATAAGTTGTGTTCGCTTCATAGATCCTGATGGAATCACAAAAGATTGTGCAACAAAAAAGATAAGAAAAAGAACGATAATTATTGTTCCTGTCCATGAGCTGGCAAAACGGCTAAATGTTGATAAGAATTTTTTCATATTATACTCTAGCCTTTGCTGCTTTAAGTGTGTTGCTAAGAAGCATAGCAATAGTCATTGGTCCTACGCCACCAGGTACAGGTGTAATGTAAGAACATTTAGGACTGACTGCTTTAAAGTCAACATCTCCCACCAAAGAACCATCCTCGATACGATTGATACCGATATCAATCACAATAGCCCCATCTTTTACCATATCTTCTTTTATGAGTCCAGGAACACCTACCCCTACTACAATAATATCTGCTTGACTTGTATGTGCTTTGAGGTCTTTGGTATGTATATGGGTGATGGTAACTGTGGCTTCTGCATTAAGTAACAATGCAGCCATCGGTTTACCTACAATGTTACTTGCACCTACTACACAGACATCTTGTCCTTTGAGGTCAATCTTATACTCTTCAAACATTTTCATGACACCCAATGGCGTACAAGCAACAAAACTATCTAGATTTGTCACAAGTCGACCTACGTTATATGCATGGAAACCATCTACATCTTTGGTTGGATCAATCACTTCTAAAATTTTATCTGTATCAATATGTTTAGGAAGAGGAAGTTGTACGAGTATGCCATCTATACGAGGATTTTTGTTCATCATTTCAATAGTTGCTATGATTTCATCTTGACTGATGGTATCTGGCATATGGTGAGTAATAGAGTAAAAACCTACCTTTTCACAAGCTTTTGCTTTCATTTTGACATAGGCATGACTTGCTGGGTCATCACCTATAAGTATGACTGCAAGTCCAGGGACAATGTTTTTTTCTTGTTTAAGTTTTTCTACTTCTTTACTTACTGTAGTGTGAATTTTGTTAGCTAGAGATTTTCCATCGATGAGTTGCATGCATAGCTCTCTTTAAATTTTTCAGGTATTATATCAAAAATTATTTATGGAGAGTAAATAGATGCGATATTTATCTTTATTATTACCTATATTGCTATTTTCGGAAGAAAGTTTTATCTCCCATTATGAGTATGGTGAAATGCTTTATAATAATCCTAGAGGAGTAAGTTGTGCAGAGTGTCATGGCAAATCAGGAGAAGGAAAAGTCATCGTAACGTATCAAGATATTCATGGTAAAGAAGCGATTAAAGGCATAGATATTCGCACAAAAACATTGGCTGAAATGTTAAAATCTGTAAGAACATATCATAAAGTGATGCCTCGTTATTACTTGACAGATGAAGAAGTCAAAGCAATCTATGATTACTTAAAAACAAAGAACAAGCATTATATAGAGAGTAATGAAGATAATCACACAAATAAAGTAGAAATGTAGCTAATAATACAATTACAAAATATGAGAAAAGAGGAATGCTAAGGAGATAAAGAATATCTTTGTCTCCTTTATTGCCTATGTTATTCTACAGGGGAGTAACATTTTCGGCTTGCGGTCCTTTTTGACCTTCACCTATTTCAAACGTTACTGCTTGACCTTCAGTCAATGTAACACGCCCACCTGCTTCATTGTTTACTTGACGGAAATGTACAAATACATCATCCCCACCATTTTCCTGTTGGATAAATCCATACCCTTTTTCATCATTGAACCATTTTACTGTACCGTTTACTAATGTTGCCATTATTATGCCTTATGTGGGCTTTTGCCCGAATATTTACACTTCTAGGAGTCCCTATAAAAGCGGAATCTAAAATCGGAGAGAGTCTTTCGGGGGTCTTGCAATCACACATAACACACGATAGATGAACTCGAACCTCATCTTTCTTCATACCTATTGTACCAGTATTTTTTACTTATAAGCTTATATGATGAAATTTGTTTAATGTTTTATATTAAAAAAAGTAAAGTGTGAAGAGATATGTAATTTATGTTACAGACAAATTAAGAAAGTGTTTGATATACTTCTGAGTTCAATTTACAATTATAAGGAAAATGATTATGAAAAAAACAGCATTACTTTCAGTACTCGCTTCAACACTTATCTTCGCAGGTGGAGATATAGATCCAGTAGAACCAGCGGTAGAAACACCAGTAATGAACCAAGTAGATCATGGAACATCAAGTATACCTATGAGCCTTGCACTTCTTGGTGGTATGATGAAAGGTGAAGGTAGCAACACAGATTGGAAGGGTTTCTATGGTGTAGAACTTGCATTTGAATGTCTTTTATCTGAGAGTACAAGATCACAACTTCAATTGACTAACTATGATCATGATGGTTTACAAATGTTACAACTAAGCGCAAATCCACATTATATCTTTAACCGTGGAGATACTGTAGAATTTGGTTTTGGACCACACATTGGTGTAGCTAGAGTAGAAATAGCTAACGAATCAGATACGGTATTGACTTACGGTGTAGGTGCAAGTGTTAGAACAGATATTACAAATAATTTCTTTGTGGGTGCAGAAGCGCGTTATGAGTGGACAACAGATGCTGCTTTTGGTGGTGTTGATGATAACCTTAACAATGCAAAAGTGTTTGCAAAAATTGGTTACACTTTTTAATCTACATGAGTTTATTTGCTATGGGCATATGGCCCATGGTAATGTAAAAAGAGTTATTTTAAGTTTTTTATCCACCCCTCAAAATCCACATCACTGGCCATCTTCCAATCCGCACGAGGACTTAAAGAAATCGTTCCTACCTTTGGCCCATCTGGCATACAAGAACGCTTAAACTGCTGGGTGAAAAAACGCTTTAAAAATACCTTTAACCATTTGTTTATCTCTGTTTCATCGTATTGCGTATCAAACGCTATAGTCGCTAAGTGTAGTATCTTGGAAGGCTTTGCTCCATACTTGATAAAGTGGTATAAAAAGAAGTCATGAAGTACGTAGGGTCCTACAATACTTTCGGTTTCCTGGAGTATCTCATCTCCATCGTGTGGGAGGAGTTCTGGGCTGATGGGGGTGGCTAGTATATCGTCTATGATGTCTGCTATGTCTTCATTCGATTTATAATACTCTATGACATACTGTATGAGGGTTTTGGGTATGCCAGCGTTAAGGGCGTACATACTCATATGATCACCATTGTAGGTGCTCCATCCAAGGGCTATCTCACTAAGATCGCCTGTACCGATGACGAGCCCACCTACTTTGTTTGCCATATTCATTAATATAGATGTCCTTGCACGTGCCTGTACATTCTCGTAGGTTACACTGAGCTCGTCTTTGTCATGTTCTATGGCTTCAAATTCTTTAAGAGAGAGGTCAGTGATATCTACGGTTTTGAGCGTTACACCCAGAGCCTCGCAAAGTTGCACCGCATTAGATTTGGTACGTGTGGTTGTCCCAAAGCCTGGCATGGTCACAGCGATGATGTCTTGAATGTCCCAATTCATTATCTCAAAGGCTCTGTGGGTAGAGAGCAGGGCTAGGGTAGAGTCTAAGCCTCCAGATATACCTATAACAGCCTTTTTAATGTGTGCATGGTTCATACGTTTAATGAGTCCATGGGCTTGGATGTGGACTATCTCATCACATCGGTGTTTTTTGTCTGCGTAGCGTGAGGGCACAAAAGGGCTAGGGTTGATGAAACGCTCTATCTTGCGGATGCTTGGCAATGTATCTACCTTGATGAGTCTCGTTTTCTTACGTCGTCCATCGCCATAGCTAGACTCATTGAGACGTAGCCATTTGAGTCGCTCTAGGTCAACATCGGCTGTTATCATGTTGCTGTCTAGCTGAAAACGCTCATTTTGAGCCAAAGTAGAGCCGTATTCGGTAATGATGGCATGTCCTCC
>JALSSQ010000067.1 GCA_026984165.1 Sulfurovum sp. | reverse complement strand
ATTAAATGCCCAAGCTTCTATCCCGTAGAGAGTTAGAACGATTAACGCCAGATAAACAATGACAGGCTGCATAACCCCGATTACACCAAACAGGTCAAAAACATCTATCGTATCTGAAAGTTGAACATCCTTATCTATTGTCAACATAACAGTAACCCCAAACCACACAACCAAAACGATTAGTGTAACAAAACTAAAAAGACTGTTAACCACCCAACAAACTCTTCGCGCTCGCTTGTGAGCCAAGAAAAAAGGATAGGAGAGAGGTGAAGCTCTATTAATGGCATGATTGGTTGAATTTATCATTTCAACCTCTACTTCTTGGAAAGTTTGTTTAACCTCCTTATGTATTGCAATTCCAATTAAATAAAAAAACACTGCCATCGCTAAAATCAAATAGTAGGCCCATAAAGTCATTGTCACCCCCTTCATTTAGCCCTTGTGTAAACCACTGCCGCAATAATACAGGACAAGATGAACGAAAGTGTCACTATCATCGCTGTAGCAGAAGCGTCGATTACTAAAGCTAGTATATTTCCACAAGACGCCAACAGAAACAAAACAAAGAATATTATCGACACCGCCCCTGAAAGCGCCTTAAGTGATAAAGGCTTGTTGGACATAACTAACGCCAGAAACATAAATGGCGCGTAAACAATGACTCCACCGGCTACCGCAAAAAGCAGATACAGAAGGTCTTGTCGTGTTGCGATAAAAATTATAACCGCACTCAACGTGATCCCGAAGGTTAATAGCGCTTGCAGTCTAAGATTTCTAACATCAGTTAATGAGACAGAGGCATCCATCGAGTTCTTACCAAGAAGATTATCGAACGTAAACATTGTAATTTGTATCATCAATGAATCCGCTGTTGAAAACACGATACAAACCATTCCCGCAACCAAGACAAACGTCAACATATTTGGAGATTGAAGAAATGGCTCATTGATAATAGATCTGAATGAAACGCCCGCTTCACCTGTCCCTGCAAGAAGGCCAATCAATACAAGGGCAGAAAGCATGACAAATGTAAAAATGCCAGTTGCTCTAAGTGTCCATGCAGGATTATGGCCTTTCGGGAAATTCGATACCGCGCCCCAGTTAAGAAGACTGTAAAATTGGGTCGCGATTGCACCACAAACAGCCGCGGAAATACCCCAATATATATCTGGGCTACTCGGAATAAATGGGATGCTACTGATGTTCGATATGGATCCTGTTTTAAACAGGCCGGCAAAACCTAAGAGTCCTATTACTGCCAAAACACCGATAATCTGTATTCGATCTGTCTTTAGTACTGCAACAACTCCTCCCCAAAGGGAATAAATTATCGTTACTGACGCCAATAGTGCTGCAATATATATTGTGGCTTGGTCCGTGGGATAATCAAATAGTATCTGACTAAATATTATTGCCGACGCATAAATCTCGTAGGCCAGTATCAATACAAATGTCAAGACAAGTGAAAGCGTTGGATAAAATGCGATTCTTGATGATCTTTTCTGATTTTTTCCTATTTGCTCATCAACCCATTGGAGGAAGTTTCCACTTGATGTGGTTTGCAGATTAGGACGGTCGTTCAGTAATTTTGCAAATAGCAAATAGCCAGCCAACACCATTAAAGGGCTTAGCAACATCAACCAACCAAATCGACCAGAGGAAGAAAGATAGTAGACCACTCCGGTGCCAAGCGTCACATTTGCGGCTGACAGACTGAAAAACCAATCACGGTCTCCTGTTCTGTGAAAATAATCTTTTACTGATTCAATATTTCTTCCGGTGTAGACAGCGATTAGCAAAAAGAACAATGAAACGCCTATAAATACATAGAAATTATACACAAACATTGTCAAATGCCTTAATTGGGAGCTACAATCATGACCAATGTGGTCTTTCCCCTCATGAATAGGGGAAAGAGAAATATGTAATACTCATTCCTATTTTTATCTGGCCGCCAGCAAAAGCCACCAACGCCAGCACTAATACTCTTCATCTGTACCTCCTTCGTGTTAAGTACTTAAACTTACCATAATCATTTTTTTTACGCCCAACGTCGCAAATCACCGGCGTAAAAAAGCAGAGCGAGGAACGAGCGGCGCTTTTTTGCGTCCGAGTGCATTTGCCTTGTTATATGTCATTGTTTTCATTCATCCTTATCTGTTTTGAGATAATCTTTCTGAAAGATAAACCCTCTTTTTTCTCCCTCAGTGGATGTCTTTTTATTGTCGCCATCTTTTAGATTTGTGGTTTCTGCAACAGTGCGCTGGAAAATAAACCCCTTTTTTTTATTTTTTGTTTTATGGGTATGTTTCCCGGTTTTTTGATCATGAGTATTTGCAACTCTTTCTTGGAAAAACAAACCATCAGAACCTTCGTATGTTTTTGACAACCTCTGTCCATTTTTTATATTTGTTGCCACTGCCACACGATCAGTAAAGATAAATCCTTCTGTATCCATTTTAACTTCAGCGACTACTTCACCAGTTTTTTTACTTCTAACAATGGCCACTTTATCGGTAAATAGTAACCCCCTCTTTTCGATTGTAGTTTCCAATGCAAATGGGAACTTATCTCGTAGTGCACCAATTGCACCCTTGATCAATAATGCGTCATGCTTGCACTGATGGCATTTTGTTGGCAAATTCCAGCCCTTTTGGTGGCATTTAATTTGAAGTGACATTGATAAATCAAAAGTTGAGCCACATTGTGAGCAAGAGATAGTCTTTTTTGTGAATCGGTCTTTGCACGATTTGCAATATATAGGCTCATGAGTCCAATCAGTATTGTAATCAATGGTCGATCTGCATCCTTTGCATGTTTTCTTTTTCCACTTTGCTTTTTCTTTCGCGACACAAGGCTTGCACAGATCAGGTATCTTGCTCCAATCCACATGATACTTGATGGATGTGCCACATCCCTTGCAGTTTTTAGTTTTCCATTTTGCTTTTTCCTTCGCTACACAAGGCTTACATAGATCAGGTATCTTGCTCCAATCCACATGATACTTGATGGATGTACCGCATCCTTTGCAGCTTTTAGATTTCCACTTTGCCTTTTCTCTCGCTACACAGGATTTGCATAGATCAGGTATTCTGTCCCAATCAATGTGATACTTGATGGATGTACCGCATCCTTTACAGCTTTTAGATTTCCACTTTGCTTTTTCTCTGGCCACACAGGATTTGCATAGATCAGGTATTCTGTCCCAATCAATGTGATACTTGATGGATGTACCACATCCCTTACAGATTTTAGATTTCCACTTTGCTTTTTCTCTTGCTACACAGGATTTGCATAGATCAGGTATTCTGTCCCAATCAACATGATACTTGATAGTTGTCCCACACCCTTGGCAGCTTTTCGTCTGCCATTTATCTCTTTCAATTTCTAGGCACGATTTGCAAATATCAGGCTTTCTATCCCAATCCTCATGTACTCGTATAGATGTACCACACTTAGAGCAGCTGACTTCATACCATTTTGCAGCTAGAGCAGCTTTGCAACTTTTACAAATAGTAGGTGGGTTCGACCAGTCCTCATGAACCATTATTTCATCAGAACATTCGTCACAGCTTATTGCATACCATTGCGACATGAATCTGCCTCTATTTTCCGTCCGCTACGTTGTGTATGACATATAACGCCGCAAATCACCGGCAGCAAAAAGTAGAGCGACGAAGGAGGTGCGCTTTTTGCTGTCCGAGTGAATTTGCCTTGTTAGGGTAATTAATTCAGCAAGGTGATAGCGTTACATTTAGACTTAAACTATTTTGCAATCTGTTTATTGCTTCATCAATCGATCCACTCGATGCTATAGGACCTTTTTTTATGGCGTATCTTTTTGATGCGCGAGTCCTGTAATTAAAATACTGATTAATGAAACTTTTACGCTTTGAAATACATTTAGGCAGGTCTTGGATAGCATATCCGCAACGTAATTTTTCTAGTGCGTAAATACTCTTCGCAGCCATGCAAGCAATTTCTTTTGAATTACCCGATAAGTCATCTAGCAGCTTAAAGCCAAGTTTTCTCAATTCGCTGTCTATCCATAAAATAGCATACGCGCCAACTTAAGCAGGCAAAGTATTGATAGATGGAGGAAGTGACGGCATGATCAGGGCTTTTTCAACGAGCAAATTGAAGGAGCCTGATATGTCGCCACTTCCTGAATCTGTAGATATCGC
>JALSSQ010000066.1 GCA_026984165.1 Sulfurovum sp. | reverse complement strand
AAGCCCTTTACCGTCTAAAAACCCTAGAAAAATCAACCTCACTAAAACACTCATTTGGCATCTCAAACTTGTAGGCATCCTCTTTGGTACACTTTTTTATAAGTTGATACTCTCCATCAATAAGCTCAAATATATCAGAGAGTTCAGTATTTGGCTCTATGATGATGTAAAATTTGACACCCTCACGCTCGTAAAGTTTCATTTTAGTGGTTACGTCTTTAAGGGCTGTGGATTTTGATAATACTTCCACGACTAAAGGCGGTGTTTTAGAAAAGTATTGATTGGTTGTTTTTTCACAAAATAAGACAACATCAGGTTGCACAATAGTCGTGTCATTTACTTTCCAGTCAATAGGAGACAAATAGACTTCACAATTTTTGTTTGAACATTCTAGATTTTCATCTAACTCTCGCCAAATATTTGCTACCACTTTTTGATGCTTAGGATAAGGTACAGGAGCCATGGAATAGGCTATACCATTATGAGTTCCCAAGAATCTTCCCATTGTTTATAGTCGGCATAGGTATAATATTGAAAATTTTCATATTTTAAAGCTTCCATATAATAGCTCCTTTTTAGCTTTCTTATACTTCAAAAATGTCAAATACATACTTAATGGCGCCTCTCCTGTCAACATAATTTGCTCCTACTTAAAACTCTTAGAAGCAAATCTTTGTTCCTTTTGTACTATAATTAACAAAAACAAAGGAGTCCACATCAAAGGGTTCATACTTTCTGTCAAAAAAGCCAAAAATGAAGACTCCATTGCAGTCGTTTTGACGGCTACTGAGATACGTACGTATTATCGTTTTTTTGGGGCACGTCACTCCATTTTACAGCTGGGGAATTTGATAGACTTTGAAGTGGAAGGAGAAGATGGACGTTTTTTACCTAGACTTCGTTCACTCTCTCATATGGGATTTTCTTGGCTGCATGACAAAAACAAACTGCTCATGTGGCACAACTTCATCAAAAAGTTTGAACCGCATCTGCGTGATGCTGAGGAGTTGGAGTCTTTTTACTATGATTTGCTTCTAAATGCTGCCAAAAAATGGGACAAACAAAACCCCAAGCGCATCGTTGTGGAAAGCTACATTACCCTGCTCGACTATGAGGGAAGACTCTACCCTGAAGAAAACTGCTTCATTTGTGAACAACGCATAGAAGATGACATCGCACTCATGCAAGCCTTTAAGCCTGTGCATCCTGGCTGTATCTACAGCGCTTCACTACCTACAAAAAAAGTACTTGACTTTTTCCATACCAAAAAGAGTGTTTTTTTGGAAGATTATGAAGTTGACTATCTTTATGATGTGGTAATGAAAGGGTTTTAAGCTTACGCCTTTTTCACAAACTCCTGCTTAAGTTTAATAGCCCCAACACCTGGCACTTTACAGTCGATGTTATGTCCGTCACTACCTTCTACAAGACGAATAGATTTTATTTTGGTACCTACTTTGATACCATCACTGCTCCCTTTTACTTTGAGGTCTTTAATGACTGTCACACTGTCACCGTCTTGTAAAATGTTCCCATTGGCATCTTTGACTACCAATCCAGCTTCCTCTTCTTCTACATCTGCTGCATTTTTGCTCCACTCATGTGCACACATAGGACAGATATATAAATCTCCCTCTTCATAAGTATATTCACTATCACATTTTGGACAGTTTGGTATGTTTTCCATTAGGTTTTCCTTGTATATTAAACTTTGTGTGTATTTTACTCTTTTTGTTTTAAACAAATATACATGGACAAGATAAATCGAATAAAGAATGATTTATTCTGCTAGCTTCACTCTAGCTAACAAACCTGCTGTACTTGTATATCCTACTTCTGTAAATTGTAACTCGCCTTGTGCATTGTAGATGAAGGTGGTAGGGTATGCCTCAACATGAAACTGCTTTGCCAACACTCCATGACTGTCATTTACTACATGAAAACTCAAGCCTTTGTTTGCCATATACGCTTTGATTTGGGCATCGTTTCCAGAGTTTACTGCGATAGTAAGTACCTCATATTCTTTTGAGATAGCCTCGATGTTGGAAGCCTCCAGTTTACAGGCAGGACACCATGTTGCCCAAAAATGTACGACCAATGCTTTGCCCTTTCTTGATTGATAGCTACTGCCATCTAATAGTGTCACATGAAGCTTTGGAAGTTGTGTAGAGGACAACTCTGGCTTTCTTAAGTATGAAATAATATTTGTAAATATAAATAAAAGTAGCGCCCCTATGAGTAACTCTTTTACAAATGATTTAATGTTCCATTTCATACCTTTAACCTTTTAAGTAATGTTTCCAATTGTTTGACATATGCACCCCCATAGAGTGCTACATGCACAAGTAGCGGATAGATTTGATAGAGTGGTACCTTCATTTCATAAAAATCGTCACTTAATGTGTGGACTTCTTGGTAGCTTTCAAAGAAGGTATCTCCAAAGGTATCAAACATCAGTATGTAGGCTAAATCCATCTCTTTGTCCCCAAAAGAAAGTGCGGGGTCAAGGAGTGTTGCACCATTGATATTAAATAGTATGTTACCGCTCCACAGGTCTCCATGTAATAGCGAAGGCTCAATACTCGCAAGGTCAATGCGTCTATATAACTCTCTACAGAGAAGATCCAATCGCCCTACTGTTTCCTTAGAGATATCCCCTTTGTCATAACATATTTTAGCCATAGGCATGATACGCATCTGCCCTAAAAAGAGTGCCCAATTGTATTGTGTCTGTTCATTTTTTTGTGTAAAAGAGGCTATCGTTGTATCATAGTAATAACCATACATTCTGGCATCATTTGTTACACTATGCATATCACTTATGACTTTGGCAGCAGCTATCTCTTGCGCACATTTTGCCTGTTTTGTACTCTCAATATATTCCATGAGTAAATGTGTTTGGGAAACATCAAAGACCTTAGGGACAGCTATATTATATTTATGAAGGTCTTCAAGCATATTTGCTTCTACTTCTAAGTTTGACGAAGGTTTTGAAGTTTTAAGTATGTAGGTGCTTCCTACCGTCTGGAGTTTATAGATCTCCCCTATCTGCCCTTTACAAAAAAAATCTATCGTAACTATCTCTTCTTTCAATACACTAGAAAGCTGTGTCTGTAGGGATTCCATTTAACCTAGATCCACCCCATCCCAAAACTCATCATAATCTAAGTTTGTCATACTTGCATCTTCTTCTATGGCTTTTTCTATGAGTCTCTTTTGTGCATGTTCAAAGTACTCTTCTAGTGCTTCTTCTATCATGACATTGATATCTTTATTGAGTAGTTTGGAAAATGCCAACAATTCATCAAGGGTACTTTGTTTAAAATGTATGTTAATTGTCTCTTCTGTCACGATGATTTACCTAAAATATGTGAGACAATTCTATAGCCATGATTTAACGCGATAGCAATACTCCCGCCAGATGCAAAAGCGATATCTCCTGCAAGGTAGAGTCCTTTCACTTCAGACTCATAATTCTCATCGAAGATAGGCTCTCCTTTTTCATCGAGTGTAAAGCCACAGGCTTTTAAGAAGTCCTTAGGTGTCGTACCCCCTATAGCAAAAACAATGCGGTCATACAATTCATGTGTGCCATCTGCATAATTGACCTGTATCTGCCCTTCAGTACTCTCTACATTTTCTATGTCGATGCCTAGCTTTAAAGATACACGTTCATCTTCTGCGTACTGATAGATCATCTCTTGATTGGTTGGATTGGGTCTGGTAAGCTCATTACGTCTGTAGGTAAGTGTGACTTCATTGGTATCACTAAGCTCACAGGCATACTCTACAGCTGAGTCTCCACCCCCTACCACAAGTATATTTTCACCATTGCCACATTTGTCAAGGTTGTACCCTACAAGTGAACGCAGTGATGGAGGTATCTTGTAGCTGGGTTTGTTTGGTTTACCCATACGTCCTATGGCGACGATGACATGTGTGGCTTGGTAGGCACCATCGCTGGTCTCTACCGTAAAAATATCACCTTCTTTAGTCACCTTTTGGACTTCACAGTTAAACTTACTGTCTATGGTTTCATCATCTAGGAGTTTGTCAAAATAGTTGAGCGTACTCTCTTTGGTACCGTCTTCAAACCCTATGTTTCCCTCTAGCTCTACGGCTTGCCCCTGCCAGTCTTTATCGACACGCTTTTTGTCTTTGTAAAACTTGCGTATGGTATGGGAG
>JALSSQ010000065.1 GCA_026984165.1 Sulfurovum sp. | reverse complement strand
AAAGGCATCGATGTCTTTGGTGTGTAGAAGGTCTATGGCATCGATGGTCATAAGTATATCTGTAGCATTTTTGTTTTTAGAGTAGTCAAACTGTTGTATGGGCTTGATGGCAAACTCCAAGAGTTTCTCTTCCCAGTTTTTGAGGTTGTCTTTTGTCCAGTTCCCATAGGCTTGACGTATGTTTACCACCCCATATTTACTAAGCTCGTTAATGATACCTTCTATAGAACGATGCGAAATATTGTCACAGTCTATAAACAGTGCGATGTGGTCTTCTGTTTTGGTACGTGCCATAATTACTCCTTGGGCTTATAATAGGTAAGGGTACTGCGCCCAAACTTTTTATGTTTACTTTTTTCTAGTACACCAATCTTTTGAGGCATCGTCAGATTGGTCATATGTTCTACAATCACCAGTTCACAGACATCTGCCTCTATGCTTTCTATAAGTGCAATGGTTTTGTCATAGACATCATCCATACCATCACGTGTTGAGAAGGGTGGGTCAAAATAGAAATAGGTCTTGTGAGGACTTTTTTTTACTATCTCATATACGGTATAAAAGGTTTCAAAACTGTCTCCATAAAAAAGGTGAGACTTGCTACTATCTATACGTTTAACATTCCCTTCTAAACATCTATAGGCAGTTTTATTATACTCCATAAAGTAGGCTTTCCCTGCACCACGACTTAACGCTTCAAGTCCTATGGAACCTGAACCGGAAAAAACTTCTACAAAGTTTTTGTCTATGATATCAAATTGTAAGGTATTAAAAACAGATTCTTTGAGTATCCCTTTGGAACTTCTTGTGGTACGGATATCAGGTATCTCTATCTTTTTTCCTTTATGCAAACCAGCAGTTATAGTTGTTGTGAATATTTTTATTTTTTTGTTATGCTTCATATTTGCTATTTTAGCTAAATATTTAGAAATTGACGATATATTTTAGAGTATTGATAAGCTTTGCGTTTTCTTTCACATCATTTCGTTCTTTACCAGGTTCTGTAGAGGTAATGATGGTGCGACCCGTTATAAATTTTGTACCATCTTTTTTACGTATCCCCCAATATGTGTGCATAATGACGGGTTCACCTTTAAATTGCCCCAGATAGAGTACAATGTGACCAGGTACATAGAGAAGAGACCTGAAAGGTTCTGCGTTTTGCGTGATAAATTTCTTTTTATAAGCTTTTGGCCAGTTTTTTATCTTTATAGAAGTACCATCTTTGGCCTGTTTGGAAGAGTTACGATGCAGAAAAATACCAAATACACCTAAAAAGTCGCGTGTAGTTGCAGAACAGTCTCTACATTCATAGCCCCCTCCCCATCCATAGGGTTCATTATAAAATTCTTGAGTTAGCATGGCTACATTTTTAGCTGTGAATTTTAAAGGTTTTGTAGCGATATATCGTGGATTTTCAACTTTGACTCTATGAATACTTGCTTGTCCTTTATGATTACGTTTTGCAACAAGATAGGTTTTGTTGTCTTTAGCTATGGGGAAAAGTGCTCCAAGTTTGACAAGTGATAATGCTTTGTTTTTTTCATCATAAAGTCTCATATTGTCTTTTATGCTCATTGCGTAGTGCCCATTTTTAAATTTGTTTATAAATTGACTATCGACTAATGCTAAATCCGTTGTTTTTACCCATCCAAAAGAGTAAGAAGCGCGCACAAATGCCCAACGTTTGTCTTTTGAAAAATGGGAAATATAGAGTGGTACATTGATGTGAAGTGAAGAGTTCTGATTGTAGTCAAAAGGAAAGCCTTCACCAGTCTTGCTTGGATCTCTATAGAACGAAGCTGTAGTCGGTAAAGCTTTTACGTCAGTGTGTTTAATGGTAATTGCTTTATATTTTTTACTATCAATATGATTATAGTTGGCATTATCTATCCATTTATTATATACAGAAGCAGGTATGATTGACCCATTGAGTTTATAGATGGGTTTCTTTTGTATAAATCGTATTTCCCATCCAAAATCCTCTTTGGGTAAATCCAAGGAAGACAGACTCCATGGTTTAAAATATTTTTCGTTAAATTGTTTGTCTAGTTTTTGCTGCTGACTACTAGGAAAAGGTTTAATTTGATTGGCATAATACGCAGGGTTTTGAGGAATTGTTTTCATATCTTTAACCACACCTTTTGGCATACGATCTATTTTACTGTGCACACGATGACTGGCTTTAAGTATATAGGCTGCCTGTAAGTGAGAAAGTGAAACCAAAAGTAGAGTAACAACTGCTAGTTTTTTATACATATTTGATTCTTTATTTTTAGTTTATCATACAGCTATTTTAGTTAAGTTTGGGTGTAGTCATTGTGTAATCTACACCCAATCCCCAAATATCACTCAAAAGTATCTCATTTTCATTAAAGTCAATGTGTGTTTTCACAGGATGAGAAGCAAGTAATGCCACAGCATCTAGATCAAGCATGGTGATAATGTTAGCTTTAGCCGAAGCCACATGTACCCCAGCTGCTACAGATATAGGACCTTCGAGCATACAGCCTATCATACATTGTACGTTGTATGCTTTTGACAAGTCGGCAAGAGCAAGGGCATGGCTTATGCCTGCTGTTTTGGCCAGCTTAATGTTGATATAGTCTATGGCTTGCATGTCTAGCAGTTTTTGAGCATCTTTGAGGTTAAAGACGCTTTCATCAGCCAGGAGGGGTGTTTGCACTCTCTCTTTGATATATTTAAGTCCTTCCGTGTCATCGGCAGCGACAGGCTGTTCTATAAACTCTGCAATAATGTCTTGTTTTTCTAAAGCATGGAGAAGAGCTACAGACTCTTGGGCAGACCAACCTTGATTGGCATCGAGTCTTAGTTTAATGTTTTTATCCAGAGCTTGATGTATGGCTACCACACGTTCCGCATCTTTTTTAGGGTTGTCACCTATTTTTATTTTGAGGGTATCATAGCCAAGTGCTACAGCATTGTGGCAGTCAGATATCATCTTGTCTATTTCACCCATACTTATGGTAATATCGGTACAAAACCTGGTTTGTGTACCTCCGAGCATACGGTATAGAGGGAGTTTTTCATATTTTGCTTTAAGGTCATAAAGGGCTATTTCTAGAGCAGATTTGGCAGTAGTATTTTTGACTATCAAAGAGTGCACCAGTTGAATAATCGCATCAAAATCTTCTATCTCTTTACCTATGATATGAGGTTTTAGGTATTCAATAGTAGCACTCATAGACCCCAGTGTTTCCCCTGTAATCTGAGGAGTAGGAGCCCCCTCACCATAGCCTAAACTACCATCATCACACTCGATGATAACTACGAGGTCTTTTAGTGTATCAACACGACGCAATGAGGTCACAAAAGGTGTTTTGAGTGGAGCATTGAGGGTTGTGGTCTGGATGTTTGTAATTTTCATTTGATTATCTCCAAAATTTTCCCCACCATCAATCCACCAAAAGTTCCCAAAATATACCCCATCATCGCCATAAGTACACCTATGGGGATGAGGGCTTTGGAGTAGGCAGAAGCCAAGATAGGAGCAGAAGCTACACCACCTATATTGGCAAGTGATGCAACACCAAGGCTAAAAAGGTCGAGTTTGAAAATTTTGGCGAAGATGATCATGATGACTATATGGATAGCAATGATAACAAACCCTGCAAAGATATAAAGTGGTGCTTCTGTAAGTTCTGCGAAGTTTGCACGACTTGCAATGAGGGCTACTATGAGGTAGAGCATGATATTGGCCAGTTCAGAAGAACCTGAAATTTTCGCTAGAGGTGTCATAGCAAAGAGTATGCCTGCCAGGGTGGCGAGTATGATTATCCATGTATTTGTGGTAAGAAAGTCTGTGGTGGGTAGGTAACTTGCACTGTATTGGGCTAGAGCAGAGACAAAAAATGCTGAGCCAAGTAGAAAGAAAAGTCCATCAAAACTGATGGGATTTTTGTTTGATTCTTTAAGGGCAAGCCTTTCGCCCACTTCATCTATGATAGAAGTGTCTGCTTTTGTCCAAACATTAAACCGTTTGGCCAAAGGAACGAGGGCTAAAAGTATCATGACCCAAACAGCATAGTCTATGGAGTCTATGAGTAGGGTGTAGCCCATAGCAGCGTCTGGGAGATTTAATGCACCTTGTATGGCTACCATGTTTGCCGTACCTCCCATCCAGGAGCCAGAGAGTGCTGCAAATGCTTTCCAAGATTCTGCTCCAAACGATGT
>JALSSQ010000064.1 GCA_026984165.1 Sulfurovum sp. | reverse complement strand
ATGTTCTTATCTCACCATGTATAGTAAGAGCCAATTTTGCTTCTATCTCTTCACTAAACTCTTCACAAAGCAATGCTTCACTCTTTTTAGAAACAAATAGATAGACCACCTTTTGACTAGAAAAAGGTTGCAATACCAAAGCTGTCTTGCCCACGCGTCTTCTACCTAAAAGCATGGTCATGATGCCATGCTTTTTTTTGAGTTTGTCAGCACGTTTTAGTAAAGAAAGCTCATTTTCTCTATTATAAAATTTCACATAATAACCTTTATTACGATAACTTAGGTTATTATAACAAAATAAACTTTAGAACCTATCTAACTACCTCCACACCCTCCACCACAAGAGCTGCAAGAACTACAAGAATGCCCGCCTCCATCTCCACCAAACCAATCAGAAGAGCTACTCTCACCCACAGCACTCTCACCTGCACATCCAGATACACACCCTATATCTGTAGCGCAGTATCCGCCACAACTACTGCTGCTATTTTGACTATCATAAGGCTTTTTATTGCAATTTAATTCATAGGTAAATCCACCTACAATATTGAGTGTTTTATCTATGTAAAAGAGTAATGGCAATTTGCTAGGATGCTTTGGATTAATCCCTTCTCTTGCACATGCCAAACGCCATGCTCTTTTTATGCCTTCATTGGCTTGTGTTTTGTCTTTCATCGCTTCTGTAGGCACATGATGTAGAAATCTTCCCAATCCTTGCTTGCAAAACTGTTCATATTCACGGGTAAACAGTATAAACTCATGCCACAATACATCCACTATCTGTGATGGCATCGCAACCATCTTGCCTTTTGCCATATGGCAAATGATAAAATACTCTTTTGTAGCCTTGGAAACTTTGAGCATATCTTCATCACTGAGGTAGTCATGCTGTTTTTGTACACATTTCAATAACACAGGCGAAAATGTGTAGTGTTCAAGAAATCTTAGTTGTCTATCTCTTTTCTCTTTTCGCAAGAACCACACGATGCCTAGTAGAACGATAGATGCTATTAGTATGTTTGTTATCATTGTTTCTCTCTTTATTTTTTATTAAAATGGGCTAAACAAGCTAAAAGGAAATAGTATTTTGACGGCAAACTTTGGTTTTAAAAAACCAAATATACCAAAAAAAAGCATTATCAATCCTGTAATATAAGCACATATGTCAAGTGAAATAAATCCAAAAAAAAACCTACATAAATCATCAGTAAAACTATACTTGGAAATACTCCTGCGATAAAGCACAAGAGGGCATCTAAAACTCTTTTTATCATTACTTTATCTTCTCTTCGTAATATTCATCAATCTCTCGTGTTTTTTCTTCCAAGAAATCTGTAAACTCATCATATCTTTCCATGTAGGCTGAGATATATATTCTTTTTGAATCTTTGAACTTAATAAAGTTCATATCTAGCCATCTTGAGTAGCCTGTTTCTACCAAATCTACCCATAATATTTTTTTTTCTTTTTTACCAAAGAATAGTGCTTCATTGTTATATTTAAAATAGACAAAAAAAGTTTGGTAAAGAAAAAATAGAGATGAGGATAGAAAAAAGAGTGCAACACCCATAGCCATCAATTCTTGAGATTCCCTAGCTTGTGATGCAGCGTATGCAACAAAAATGGAGAACATAAATAAAAATATACTCACTATCTTGCTGGATGAAGTATAATATATTTTTTGCATCTTACTCTCCTTTTTGGGGAAGTCCATTAAAAAAATAGACCAAATCTCTTATGGTCTTAATATTTTCTATATCATCATACTCCACACTCTCTTCAGTTAATACTCTACCCGTTCTTTGAGATACATTTATTAAAATTTCATCAAACCCTAAATCACCCATATCTATTCCTAAATCTTTATCTATATCATCATCTGCTCTAATTGGAATCTCTACTTCATCATACACCGCTTCATACACTGCACGGACTATCCAGGTATCTACCTCTTTTAGATTAAATTCTTTAGCAAACTTACCAATATCCCACTCTTTTCGTGACCGTTTAAGCTTTTCATATTTCTCTACACCTACACCACTCAAAACTAAAATTAAAACTATAAAAATTAAAATCACATATCTAAAAGCTATGTCATCATACGCTTTATATACAATACTTCCGAAAAATAAAACTACAAATATCCACGCAAGTACCCTTAGATACAATTTCACTTTAGGGTCTTCATATTTTGGCATTTGATTACTTGGTTGTTTCATAATTCGACTTTTTAATTTTTAATTTTCTTCTTGCTGAAATTGATGTTTCAAGACGTTTTTTATCTATTTTCCCATCTATAGAATAAACATAAATGATATAATCATCTGGGATATAGTGTATATCCTCTTCCGCAATATCCCATTTTCCAATAGCACAAGCTGCCATAATTCTAAATCCTCTATCAGTGGCAAAATATTTATAACATTCCAAATTTGGGTTATTTATTAAATACGTAAAATATTCTATAGCCTTATTGAACTCACCTTTTTGAAAATATTTTCTACATTGAGTAAAATAATATGATGCCTTCGGGCTAATATAATCTAGAGAACCCATTTTAGTAACTCCTTCAAAATATTTTTACCCCCCCTACTATACAATTTTCTATTACAAAAATATATATAATAACCTGAGTTATGATAACTTGGGTTACTATAATAAAATATACTTTACAAAAGTAATAACCAGATTACCTCATATACGACCCATTATTCACATCAATCGTCGTTCCATTGATATACTCAGGCGACTCAGTAGCCAACCATACCATAGCCTTGGCTACTTCATCAGGTGTGGCAAAGCGTCCTGTGATGACTGATTTTTTGAATGCTTCTTTTCGTTCAGCGGTGTTTACCTTTTGCATATCTGTATCTACAGGACTAGCTGCCACGGCATTGATGACTACTTTACCTTCAAATATTTTAGCAAAACTCTTTGTGGCGTTGATGAGTGCCGCTTTGGTCATGCCATACCAAATATCTGGGTGACCTGTATACCCTGCAACAGAAGCATTGTTCACAACATGCGTTGCACCAGCTTTGACACAACACTCTATGAGCTTAATAGGTGCTTCGAGATTGAGTTTTAGCATACTGTCCACTTTTTCTTGTGGGTAAGCATCATAAGAGAGTGAATACATCACCCCTGCGTTGTTAAGGAGAATATCTATCTGCCCTAGTGAGGCGATAAGTGCAGGTATGCCCTCTACATTAGTTAAGTCATATGCTATACACTCAACCTTGTCTGCATAGACAAAGTCTTGAAAGTCGCGTGCTATGGCTATGACTTTGTAGTCTAGTTCTAAAAAAGCTTTGCTAAGTGCCAAGCCTATACCTTTGTTTCCGCCTGTGATGAGTACTGTTTTCATCCTAAATCCTTTTGCATATCTACACATTTATTTAATTTCTTATCAAATGTCAGAACTTCATCTGTACTAGCATAAGCACACAAAAGACAATCAACAAAATCTAATTTTTCCAAAGCAAACAGTTCGAGTGCCTTAGACAGTTTGTATTTATCTATCACATGAATATTTTCAAATTTTAACAAAGAGCGTAGTACTTTTGATATCTCCTCTTCTTTCAGCCCATAAACACCTTCCAAAACATACACCACCTCTGCCCAAACTTCATTGGATATATGCACTGCTTTGTAGCGTATTACCTCCTCTGCTATGGATGCCATTTTTTCATCATCATTAAGTAAGTATCTCAGGATATAGTTGGTATCCAGTCTAGTCATGTTTGGAGTACTTTTTTGAGATATGTTGTTTCCAAGCTCCATCTTCTGCTTGAATTTTGCTTTCATCTGCATAGCGATGGAGTATGCCTTTGAGTGAAGGCTGCTTTTGATTGCTGTTTTCGACTTTTTGTGATAGTTCTTCTACAAAGGAAGCATATTTACTCTCTATAAAGTAGCCTTTTGTTTTATTGCGTTTTTTGTCGATGACCTCTATGATGTCGAAGTTATCTAAATGATGCAAGTTACGCTGTATCTCTGATATGGATATTTGATACATTTCATATCCTTCATATATGTTTTCATATATTATAGTCAAATAGGATTTGTTTGTCAATACAACAACAGTATTGGGCAAAAGATAGGGTTCTGTTGTCTTTGAGTGTGATAGTGTTAGTTTGCATCTTTTTTCAACCTAAATTTTACATCGCCAATCATAATCTCCTTATCATGATAATCCCCCGTAGTGTTTA
>JALSSQ010000063.1 GCA_026984165.1 Sulfurovum sp. | reverse complement strand
GTGCATGGCAGGTAGATATGGGCTTACGCTATGACAAGACCACAGTAAGTACGGGCAGAAAAGGTGTCAAAGACAATCACTATAATGGACTGAGCGCGAATATTTTTGCAACATATGATGCCAGTCAGTATAGTAAATATTTTGTAGGTATAGGGCACTCTTCAAGGGTGCCAGATGGCAAAGAGTTGTATTTTCACAATCCCAAAGGCAAAGAGATAGGAAATGCCAACTTAAACAAAGTAGTCAATACCGAGATAGATGCAGGTACACAATGGAAATGGAATGACAATCTCATCAAAGCAAAACTCTTTTATAGCAATTTGCAAGACTACATTGTCTATAATGCAACAAGCAAAAGATACACCAATGTTGATGCAAACATTTGGGGTGCAGAGATTTCAGGAAGCTATATGGCAACAGATGCGCTTTATTTTGACTATGGGCTTGCTTACCAAAGAGGTAAAAAGAAACATGCTTTAGTCGGACAAACAGATAGAGATTTGGCAGAAATTTCTCCGTTGAAATTAAATCTAGGTGTAGCGTATAATTATGATGATACCTTAACATTGAATGCTTCGTTGGTCGCTTCAGCAGCATGGGATCATTTTGATGGAGACAATGGAGAACAGGCATTAGATGCCTATCAGGTAGTAAACCTAAAAATGAGTAAAATGTTATTTGACACAGTAGAATTGACTCTAGGGGTTGATAATCTTTTTGATACCACTTATGCCCTCTCCAATACCTACAAAGATCAAACACTTATTGCTGGTGGAGGTGTGGATGATGTGATGCTTATGAATGAACCTGGACGCTATATCTATGCCAATATCAAATACTCTTTTTAATATGCAGGTGGAGATTTTCCACCTTTTCTACACTAAAATCTGATTTATTAACCTTGCAAACAGGTATTTCATAAGAAACTATAAGCTTTATTATCATTTTTTTGTTATACTTGTGCGTATTTTAACAAATAAAAGGAGCAGTCAATGGCATTATTTGACGATGTAAAAGAAGTAGTTGTAGAACAACTCAATGTGAGCCCAGATGAGGTAAAAGAAGAGTCTAAATTTGTAGAGGATCTTGGCGCAGACAGTCTTGATGTTGTTGAACTCGTTATGGCACTTGAAGAGAAATTCGATATCGAAATTCCTGATGATCAAGCAGAAGCAATCGCTACTGTTTCTGATGCAATCAAGTTTATCGAAAACGTATAATCTTTGATTTTCCCCTCTTGGGGAATAACATATAGATGAGTATTGTTTTACAATATTTATCTATATCTTATTTTAAGCACAACATAGGAGCATCAGTGAAAAGAGTAGTAGTTACAGGTTTAGGGATGATCAACTCTCTAGGGCTAGATAAAGAGAGCGCATTTTCAGCTATAATAGAAGGTAAATGTGGAATAAAAACTATTGAATCATTCGATACGCAGGGGCAGTCTGTAAGCATTGCAGGTGAAATTACGGATTTTGATTCTTCTATGGTGCTTGATGGAAAAGAGGCGAAAAAAGCAGATAGATTTATTCAACTTGGTCTTAAAGCTGCTGCTGAAGCGATAGAGGATGCAAAACTTCCGGAAAATGTAGATAGAGAAAGATTTGGTGTAGCCTCTGCATCTGGTATCGGTGGACTTCCAAATATTGAAAAAAATGCGGTAGTATCTAATACAAGAGGGGCAAGAAGAATTTCTCCATTTTTCATCCCCTCTTCACTTGTCAATATGCTTGGTGGATTTGTCTCTATTTATCAAAACCTAAAAGGCCCTAATCTCTCTTCTGTTACTGCGTGTGCTGCAGGAACACATGCTATTGGGGAGGCAGCCAAGTCAATTATGGTTGGTACGGCTGACAAAATGTTGGTTGTAGGTGCTGAATCTGCTATATGTCCTGTAGGTGTAGGCGGTTTTGCAGCGATGAAAGCACTCTCTACGAGAAATGATGACCCTCAAACATCATCACGTCCTTTTGATGCCAATAGAGATGGTTTTGTAATGGGTGAGGGTGCAGGAGCACTTGTGCTAGAGTCTTATGATGATGCTGTTGCACGCGGTGCTACTATCTATGGTGAGATTGTTGGTTTTGGTGAGAGTGGTGATGCAAATCACATTACCACACCAACAATGGATGGTCCACTCCGTGCAATGAAGGCTGCTTACAAGATGGCAGGTGAGCCTACGATAGACTATATCAATGCACATGGTACCTCTACGCCAGTAAATGATAAAAATGAGACGGCTGCCATTAAAGAGCTCTTAGGCGGCAAAGAGAACTGTCCACCAGTAAGTTCTATCAAAGGTCAAGTGGGTCACTGTCTTGGTGCAGCAGGTGCTATAGAGGCTGTTGTATCTCTTATGGCAATGCGTGATGGTGTATTGCCTCCGACGATTAACTATGAGACACCTGATGAAAATTGTGATTTGGATTATGTGACAGAAGGTGCCAGAAAAGCAGAGATTAACGTGGCGATGTCAAACTCATTTGGATTTGGTGGTACCAACGGCGTTGTTATCTTTAAGAAAATATAAGGACTCATTCTATGGCAACCTATTTGGATTTTGAAAATAAAATTGAAAAGATACAAGAAGAGATTGTATCTGCTCATGCCATTGCAAACATGGATGCTGTCGCAAAATTACAAAAAGATTTGGAAAAAGAGGTCAATAAAACTTTTGGTTCTCTCTCTGATTTTCAAAAACTTCAACTTGCGCGCCATCCTGATAGACCTTATGCATTAGATTATATAAAACTTATGATGGAAGATGCGTATGAGATACATGGAGACAGAGCCTTTCGTGATGATCCTGCCATTTTGTGTTATATCGGTTGGATAGATGGTCAAAAGGCTATGGTGATTGGTGAACAAAAAGGGCGTGGTGTTAAAAACAAAATTAAACGCAACTTTGGTATGCCAAATCCAGAAGGCTACAGAAAGGCACTGCGTGCTGTACGTATGGCAGAGAAGTTTGACATTCCTGTACTGATGCTCATAGACACTCCGGGTGCCTACCCTGGGCTTGGTGCAGAAGAGCGTGGGCAGAGTGAAGCCATCGCAAAAAATCTATTTGAATTTGCTGCTGTGAAAGTACCTATGATTTCGGTGGTCATAGGTGAAGGTGGTTCAGGTGGAGCACTTGCTATTGGTGTGGGTGATAAGCTTGCAATGATGCGTTACTCTGTTTTTGCAGTCATCTCTCCAGAAGGGTGTTCAGCCATTTTATGGAATGATCCTTCCAAGGTAGAAACAGCAACAAAAGCATTGAAAATCACGCCTACTGATTTACTTGAGCATCAACTTGTAGATGATGTGCTAGATGAGCCTCTCATTGGTGCACACAGAGACAAACAGACATCTGCAGATGTAGTTAAAGCATATTTTTTAGAGCAAGTTAAAGCACTTCGTAAATTAACAATAGATGAAATGCTAGATCAACGTTATAAGCATTTAACCACCGTTGGTGCATTTAAAGAATAATATATTTATGATACACGAAATAGCCCAATATCTTGTCGATAGCATCGGCACTATGGGGTACTTGGGTATTTTTCTTCTCATGTTTCTTGAGAGCACTTTTTTCCCTTTTCCCTCTGAAATTATTATGATACCTGCTGGATACTTGGCGTATCAGGGTGAAATGAATCTCTATGCTATTATTGTCGTAGGTATCTTGGGCTCTTTAACAGGTGCATTACTCAACTATTATTTAGCTATGTATCTTGGCAGAAAAATTATTTTGCGCTATGGAAAATACTTCTTTATTCAAGAAAAAACCTTGAGTAAACTCGATACCTTTTTTGCCAAACACGGAGAGATTTCCACCTTCACAGGCAGACTCATCCCTGGTATCCGTCAACTCATCTCTCTGCCTGCAGGATTGGCACGCATGAATATAGCCAAATTTTCACTCTATACGGCTATAGGTGCAGGTATCTGGGTCGTTGTTTTGGTAGCAGTAGGGTATTTGGTAGGCTCAAACCAAGCACTTATTTCTGAATATCTAAAATCTGCAACACTCATCGCCTTGGTGTCTGTAATTTTGATAACCATTTTTTATGCAGTACGGTATAAAAAGCGTAAAGAGATATTGGAAGATTAATCTAATATCCACGCCACATACTTCTTTTTCTTAATCTTCACTTTTTTCAACGCTTTAAACACTTCATCGACTACTGTATGATGTAGAGCAATGTAAGATTTGGTATCTGTAATATGGATTTTTCCTATCAT
>JALSSQ010000062.1 GCA_026984165.1 Sulfurovum sp. | reverse complement strand
CGTCCATCGCCATAGCTAGACTCATTGAGACGTAGCCATTTGAGTCGCTCTAGGTCAACATCGGCTGTTATCATGTTGCTGTCTAGCTGAAAACGCTCATTTTGAGCCAAAGTAGAGCCGTATTCGCTAATGATGGCATGTCCTCCAAAGACAGTGTCTGTCGTACTTTCTCCCACACCTGCAGAAGCATAGACATATGCCGCCATACATCTGGCACTTTGTGTGCGCACCAGCTCTTCACGGTATTCATGTTTACCTATAAGTTCGTTACTGGCACTCAGGTTAAAGAGAAGGTTCGCACCATTACTTGCCATATGGTTACTTGGAGGGGTTACTGCCCAGAGGTCTTCACATATCTCTACTCCGAAAGTCATATCGGCTTTGTCCGTAAAGAGCAAGTCCACACCAAAAGGCACGTCTGTATCTAGCATAGTTACAGTTGTTTGAGTGATCTCTCGACCTGTGGTAAACTGACGTTTTTCATAAAACTCTTTTTTGTTAGGCAGGTAGGATTTGGGTACAATCCCTAAGATTTTCCCATTTTGGATGACTGCTGCACAGTTGTAGAGTCTATCGGCTTCAAAGAGGGCTATTCCGATGATAGCAATAGTATTGATAGTTTTTATATTTTTTAATATATATTTTAAGGATTCGTTTTGATTAGCGATGAGCGTTTGGTTCATCAGGAGGTCACTGGCAGTGTATCCTGTGAGTGTAAGCTCTGGAAATACAATGACACAAACTTCTTTGGAATGTGCGTCTTTAATGAGGGCTAAGATCTCTTCAGCATTTTTGGCAGGGTTGCCAACGCTTGTTTTGTTCACAGCTGCTGCGACACGATAGAATCCAAACATAAAAATCCTTTTTAAGGGAGCAGATAGAAGGGAGAAGGGAGCAGCTTTAATAAAACTAACATTACCTACTACTTCCTACTTGCTACCTACTACTTCCTACTTACTACATTATTTAGAAGCTACAACTTCAATAGACTCTATCTCATCATTTTGTTCTATTTTGTCAAGCACCATGAAAGAGTCTGTATCATCCTCTTCTATGGCGCCAAATACTGTGTGTACACCATCTAGGTGAGGGGTGGGTACAAAGGTGATGAAAAACTGGCTTCCGCCTGTATTTGGTCCAGCATGTGCCATAGAGAGTGCACCACGTCTATGCGGATGTGTGCTTGTGTCTGTCTCACAATCTATTTGCCAACCCGGTCCACCAGTGCCTGCCATAGCAGGGTTGTCTTTGGAGTGAGGGCAGCCACCTTGTGCCATAAATCCGGGAATGACTCTGTGAAATTTTAGACCATTGTAAAAGCCTTCGTTTGCCAAGTGGGCGAAGTTTGCTACAGTGTTGGGTGCATCATCTGGGTAGAGTTTTGCCCAGATAGTACCTTTAGAGGTGTTAAATTTGGCATATTGGTAGGTTTGCATCTGCTCTTCGGGAATGTCGTATCTTTTTGATTGTTTTCCAAACATAGTGGTTTAGTCCTTAATTAGTTAATTTAAAGTATAATTATACCACTTAAATATAAGGGAACTTAAATGGAGTTATGTGTTGCACTCGATTTACCATCAGCCAAAGAGAATTTAGCCTTAGCCGAGTTGCTCAAAGGCTACAATGTCTGGATGAAAGTAGGGTTCCGTGCCTATATACGTGATGGCAAGCCATTTATAGAGGCACTAAAGAAAATCAATCCCGATTTTAAACTCTTTTTAGACCTCAAACTCTATGACATACCTAACACCATGGCTGATGCTGCTGAGGAGATAGCCAAGTTGGGTGTCGATATGTTCAATATCCATGCCAGTGCAGGTTCAGTAGCTATGAAAACGGTGATGGATAGACTGAGCAATTATGAACAACGTCCTTTGGTGTTGGCTGTCACGGCACTCACTTCTTTTGATGAAGCCAACTTTCAAGCTGTGTATGAAAAAAGCATCGATGCAAAAGCAGAGCAGTTTGCTACAATGGCTTATGAAAATGGACTCGATGGGGTGGTATGTTCTACTTTTGAGAGTCGTGCCATTAAAAATGCTACGTCAGATGACTTTTTGACACTTTGCCCGGGTATTCGTCCTTTTGGCGAAGATGCAGGTGACCAGCAGAGGGTTGCCACTTTAAATCTGGCTGCCAAAGAGGGGGTGGACTACCCTGTGGTAGGACGACCTATCTACAAAGACGCAAACCCAAAGGCAAAAGTAGAAGAGATTTTAAAGGTAATAGCTACTTTTTGATCTCATGTTTGACTTTTGTCATCTGTAGTGCTTTGGATGAGCCTTGCATCATAAAGTACATACCTATAGCAAACATTGCCAAAATAATCAGCGGTGCAAACTTTTGAAACATTTTAAAATCCTAAAATTTTTTCAAGTTATAACATAATTTTGAGTTAAATAACAATATAATCACATTTTTGTGTTAAAATATGTCAATTTATCTATTGGAGAGTCTATCTATGGGTGCAAAAAAAGATATAAATCGTATTAAAGAATTGATTTTTGGTAAGGAGATAGTAAGATTTGAAGAGCGATTTCAAAAGCTGGAAAATGAATTAGATGATATAAGAGAGAGTCAAGACAATTTTCAAAAAATGCTAAAAGCATTATAGATACACTATCCAATACATACCTTTCTGAAATGTTTGCAGCACTTTCGCATGAAATAAAAGATATAGATGAACAGAAACAATATAAATGAAGATGAAACTTTTTATGAGCTAAAATCTCTTCTTCATGAAGATGAGATCGATGCTTTAAGGCTTTAGAAGAGAAGTTTAAATGGTTCACAAAGAGACTTCGATGCTCATCGTTGAGGCACATTTGAAAAATAAAGAGATAGACGATACCTATATGGTTGCTTCGATGGTATCTACTATATAAAGACTTTTTTATCTAATGAAATGAAAAAAGATACTTTAACCGGTGTATATAAAAAGTATTTCTTTAATAAACAGTTACAAAAAGTTATACTTGAAAAGGAAGATGCTGTGGTGGTAGTCATAGATATCGATAATTTTAAAATGATTAATGATACATATGGTCACCAAACGGGAGATACGGTACTCAAAGAATTTTCAGGATTAATTCAACAAAATATACGAAAAGAAGATATTTTTGCACGTTGGGGTGGCGAAGAGTTTTTATTGCTATTGCAGCATACAACCCTTGAGAATGCTATAAAAAAAATAGAACGTTTGCGAAGAACCTTGGAGAGACATACCTTTAGTGATATTGGAAAAATGACAGCGAGCTTTGGTGTAGCATGGAAAGAAGAATCTGATGATTTGCACTCTTTGCTCCAACGTGCAGACAAAGCACTTTATGAGGCAAAAAAATTAGGGAAAAATAAAGTCATTTTTAAAAAAGTTTAAAACGTATTTTAAAAGTATTTTTTTAAGCATGATTTTAAGCCAATTTCATTATAATCTCCCCCACAAAACGCTTGGACAGTTGGGAGAGCTGGTTTAATCCGCGCCCCTGCTAAGGGTGTGTACCTTCACGGGTACCGAGGGTTCGAATCCCTCACTGTCCGCCATTCAATCATCTATCATCTAATTATAAAAATATGTCAATTTAGAATATTTTTTTGTATTTTCTCTATTTTAAACTATACTTCTTTTATGTTTCTCCATATAGATATAGACTCTTTTTTTGCTTCAGCAGAACGTAGTGTTGATGAAAAACTCAAAGGAATACCTATGTGTGTTGGATCACGTTCAAACTTGGAAATATTTAATAAAAAACGTACCAATATAAAGTTAATGAATGAAAATACAGGTGCATTTGTTACACCTGTATTTTACTCTGCTAAACAAAAAACCTTTGAAAACTATTTTGTAGATGAGGTTGATGGACGAAAAAAAATACGAGGCATCGTTACAACTGCATCCTATGAAGCAAGGGCAAAAGGTGTAAAAACTGCTATGCCTCTTGCCCAAGCTTTGCAGCTTTGTCCTGAAATGGTTGTGGTACCTTCAAATTATCCACTCTATCATACCATCTCACATAAAATGCATCACTTTATTTGCGCAGAGATACCTAGAGTAGAGCAGTTTAGTATAGATGAGTTTTTTTGTGATGTTTCGGGATGGATAGACAATGACAATGTCTATGACTTTGCCAAAGCATTACAGGAAAAGATACTAAAACATTTTGATATTCCTGTTTCTATAGGTATCTCCAAAGCGAAATGGATAGCCAAACTTGCCACGGGGTCTGCCAAGCCTTATGGT
>JALSSQ010000061.1 GCA_026984165.1 Sulfurovum sp. | reverse complement strand
TGGAGGTGTCACACAAGGTCCTACAATCAATGCAGAAAAAAAGCCCATAACAGCCGTACCGATAATGCCACCCTTACCTTGTGCCTCATCAGAAGCTTTGGAGAGTTTGGATTGCCATGATGCAGGGAGTCCTATCTCGTAGTAGCCAAAAAGAGAAAGTGCCAGTGCCACAAAAACCGCAGCAAAACTGCCCAAAATCCAAGGATTTTGCAGTGCAGCCCCTACATCAATACCTGAAATACCTGCTATAACACCAACAATCGCATATGTCACCGCCATCGCCAAAACATACACAAGCGAGATCAAAAATGGATTAGATTTTTGGCTCTCCTCTTTTCCCTCTTGTGCTACAATAATAGAGGACAAAATAGGTATCATCGGAAAAATACACGGTGTAAGAGAGATGAGAATACCTAACAATAAAAAGATAAAAATAATAAAAATAGGACTCTCATGCAAAAAGAAATCGACTATTTTTTTAGGGTTTCCCTCTTTAATAACTGCTGAAATTTTGTCAAACATGCCTAACTGGGTACCCTTGAATTTGAACTGCTTTTTGATAGGCTGATAACATATACCAGCGTCCGAACAGCCTTGAAATTCTATCTCCAACGTATAATCACCTGCTACTTTAGACTCTATCTCTTTGGTAGGGATGGAGACTGCAAGCTCTTTTTCATACACTTTGTCACCATCAAACTCGTGTGGCTTTGGCTTGTTTACAGAAAGTTCCAGCTTTTTAGGTGAGACGATACGATAATGCAAGGCATCTTCATAAATATGTATCTTGTCTGCCATTGTAATATTTGTCTTGATGACACCATTGTCTAAAACCGCACTTACTTGAAAAGCCTCATCGGGGGTTAGGAACTTTTGCTTCTTTAATGCACTGCTAAAACCACCAAACACAAATGTGGATAAAAGTAAACCTAAGAGTAGTAACTTTTTGATGAAATGTTGCATATTTTCTCTTTTCTATAAAAATTTTATTGTATTCTATATTAGAATTTGTGTATAAGCTGTGTAATATTAACGAAAATCTTTTTAGCTTTATGTTAATAGAGGGTATCTCTAAAAGACAAAACGTACATCTATGGCACGACTGAAAGGAGTCCACACTTGCGAAACCATCTTAAAAATGAACACTCACCTTATCTGCAACAACATGCTGACAATCCTGTAGATTGGTACCCTTGGGGCGATGAAGCTTTCCAAAAGGCACGCAAGGAACATAAACCTGTCTTTCTCTCTATTGGTTACAGTTCTTGTCACTGGTGTCATGTCATGGAACTTGAATCTTTTGAAGACCAGCATACCGCTGACATTCTCAACAAATACTTTGTTGCCATCAAAGTAGATAGGGAAGAACGTCCTGACATTGACAAACACTTTCAAGAAGTGTATCAACTCATGAACCAACGCCCTGGTGGTTGGCCTACATCACTCTTTTTAACAGAAGATTTAAAACCGTTTTATGCTGCTACCTACATACCTGATGAACCTCGTTATGGAATGATGTCTTTCTCTTCACTACTCGAAGTCATCGCCGATAAGTACAAAAATGAGAAATCTCTTTTAAATGAAAAAGCCGATGAAATACTTCGTTTCCTCAACCCTAAAGTCGATAAGATACAGGCAACCAAACTTGATTTGAGCATCATTCCTCGTGTAAGCGAACAAGCCAAACAACTGTTTGACAGTAAGTACGGAGGCTTCAATAAGGCACCTAAGTTTCCACAGGCTTCAACACTGGATTTATTGATGGATGTCTATCGTATCACCGGAGACAAAGAGACGCTTAATATGGCACTTTTTTCTCTCTCTTCTATGGCAAAAGGGGGGCTGCGTGATTTAATTGACGGAGGGTTTTGCCGTTATTCTACTGACAACGAATGGCTTGTACCCCATTTTGAAAAGATGACCTATGACAATGCACTTCTTGCACAAGTCTATCTCAAAGCCTACCATGTCAGTAAAAATGACTTCTATAAAAAAGTCTCCTTTGAAACTTTGGACTTTATGCTCTCCAAGATGAGTGAAGATGGACTCTTTTACTCTGCCAGTGATGCCGATACAGAAGCACAAGAGGGAAAATACTTTGTCTATACTTACGAGAAAGCCCTTAAATCTTTTGAAAAAGAAGGTATCCCCAGCAAAGTCCATGAAAAGCTTGCCAAAGCCCTACATATCACTAAACAAGGGAACTTCGAGGGCAAAAATATCATAAGAGTAGATGACCCTAGCCATCCTGACATTCCTTACTACAAAGAAGCACTTGAAGCCCTGCGTAAACGCAGAGAAAAACGCAACTATCCATTTATAGACAAAAAAGTCATCGTCTCTTGGAATGCTATGATGATTAAGGCACTCTTTATGGCAGGACGTACAGATAAAAGCTATCTCAAATATGCGATAAAATCTTTAGATGCACTGCTTGAAACTATGTATATCAATGCCCAACTCTACCACGCTACCCTTATAGGCAAACCCCCTAAAATCAAAGCTTTTTTAGAAGACTTTGCCTACCTTACCGATACCCTCATAGAAGCGTATGAGAGTACCTTGAACGAAGTCTATCTCGTTACTGCACAAAAACTTGCCAACAATGCCATAGAGAAATACTATGACAAAGGCAAATGGAAGTTCAGTCGAGGAGAGTTTGAAACCAATGCAGATATCTACGACAGCTCCTACCCTTCATCGGTGGCTACAATGCTCTCTGCACTTTACAGCATCTCTTCACTTGTGGATGTTGTTTATAAAAAGTTTGTCTTTAAGACTTTAGAGATCTACTCCTATGATGTCATGCGTCAACCCATCTCAACCCCACGCATGAGCCGCATGGTGATACGCTACTTAAAAGATGATGTCATCATCAAAGCCCATGAAGACAAACTCAAACCACACATACCTCAGCTAGACACCCTACCTCACCCTTTTTCACTCTTTAAAAATGAGAGTAATGACGGCTTTATGATATGTAATTCCAGTGCCTGTTTTGGGCATGAGAAAGATTTTGCTGGAGTGATGGAGGTTTTAGAAAAGAGGTAACTGTTTACCTTAACTTGCTAAAGTAACAACATAGAGAAAAAAGGAGTTCCTATGGAAGAACTTATCAATTTTAAAAATGACTATGGCATCAAAGTAGCGATGTTTATAGGTGACCCCAAACATGCAGGTGTCATTACAGAAGAAGAATGCGAAGCATTGGGAGCTACACGCTTTACCTATAGCTACGGAGATGAAGCTATTGGTGAGGAGATTACACTTTATTGGGCAGTGAATGCTGAAGACGATACCATACTATTGGCACGATACACCTACTTTGGTACCCCCTCTCTCATCGCGGCGTGCGATATGTTGGCGTTGCTTTGTAAAAACAAAACGGTACAAGAAGCCACGACTATGACTTACCAAGGATTAGAACGTTTTTTACGTGACAACCCTACTACACCTGCTCTACCAGAGTGTGAACAGTATGTCATTACTCTGGCGCTTGATGCCGTGAAGCAGGCTGCCAAAGCTTACTATAAAGATGCATTAGGAAGAGAAGATCTTACCCACCCATGTAAAGACACACCTATGAGTCTAGCTTCTATTAAAGAGAGCATAGCCTTGCATGACATACAGACACTCAAAGAGCTTGGGTACTACACCAAAGCAGGTGTAAATGACTCAACATGTCATGAAGATTTACGTGAATTACTCGTCGTACATCAAAAAGTTTTAGAAGAAGCAAAAGTCACAGAATCGGAAGTCTCTGATGTACCTTTTAGAGAAATGGATGTGAAACAAAGAATAACCGCTATCAACAAAGCCATAGACAAGTCCGTACGTCAATTCCTTGTGATGGATGGTGGAGATATAGAGATACTTGATGTCAAAGAAAATGGCAAGCAGATAGACGTGTATGTACGTTACTTAGGTGCCTGTTCGGGTTGTGCAAGCTCTAGTACAGGTACACTCTTTGCCATAGAAAACACACTCAAAGAAGAACTTGATGACCAGATACGGGTTATCCCTATCTAATGTAACCCATGTTACAGACAAGGCTTTTTTAAACTGTCATAATACACTCATAACAAAATATAAGGAGTCAAGTATGACATGTAACGTAGGAAAAATAGACAGAGCAATTAGAGGTATTGTAGGTGCAGCAGCACTAGCTTGGGGCGTAATGCATGGAAATATTATCGCAGATATTGTAGGAGGTGTACTTCTTTTTACAGCTATTATCGGATGGTGTCCACCGTATGCACTACTTGGCATTAACACTGGTTGTAAAACAAAAAACGACTAAATATGCTATACTTTTCCCTACAATGTAGGGATTTTAAAGGATTT
>JALSSQ010000060.1 GCA_026984165.1 Sulfurovum sp. | reverse complement strand
GATTACTCTGTGGTCAAAGGATGATGCTAAGTATATAGAAGCGATGAAGAGATACTCCAACAGATGGGTGGAACTCCCAGTATCGCCAAGTGCTGAGCAGTTTTCACGTGTGATTTACCTCATGGTAGAGCGTGTACTTGCCTGTACAGACATGCAAAATGGAGAGAGAGAAGTAAAACTACACAGTATCATCGTGCATGAGACAGAAACAGGGTATGCACAGGGGTTTAAAGAAGATGCCCACTCTGAGCTTATGGGCAAGATAGCTTTGGAAGATATCGTCTTTTCTTCACGGATTCAGAGTGAATGGTCAGATAAGAATTTGTGGAAAAACCTGTTAGATATGTATAGGTTGGAAAACCCTAAAAAAATATAATTTCACAATAACCACACAATCTTTATGGTATAATCCCATTGAAATTAATTTTGAAGGAAAAAAGAATGAAAAAAGTAACATTACTTTCATTGATAACGGCAACAGTGTTGTTTACAGCCTGTGGGGAAGATACAAAAAAAGCAGCATCTGATATGGCGGCATCAGCAACACAAAGTGCAAAAGAAGCAGCATCAAATGCAATGGACTCAGCAAAAGAAGCAGTTTCAAGTGTAGCAGATAAGGCAGCAGAGGTTAAAGAAGAAGCAGAAGCTAAAGCAGCAGATGCAGCGCAAGCATTAAAAGATAGAGCAGCAGCGGCGACTGAAGCAGCTAAAGAGACGGCTTCAAGTGCAGTAGACTCTGTAAAAGATGCAGCAGCAGCGACAACAGCAGCGGCAGGTACAGCAGTAGCAGATAATGCAGCAGGTAAAGCAGCATTTGCCAAGTGTGCTGGATGTCACGGTGCAGATGGTAAAACAAAAGCACTTGGAAAATCTGCAGTAATTGCAGGAGAATCAGCGGCTGATATAGAGAGTAAATTAGCAGCATACAAAGCAGGTACAAGAAATGTAGCTGGTATGGGTATGCTTATGAAAGGTCAAGTTGCTGCGATGAGTGACGAAGACATTAAAGCAGTAGCAGCATATATCTCTTCTTTATAAGAGATATCTTATGGTGGGGCTCACCCCCACTTAACTAAATAACTCTACTTTTACTTCAGAACAAAATTCCCATTTTACAGGTATCATTTTGACCTTTGTTCCAGTGTTGAGTATTGTCACATCAGGTGTGACAAGTATCATCCCATCGGCTTCTTGCATAGGTGAGACCATACCTGGCATTTGAGGTTTGATAGGTGCGAAGGCAGTTCCATCAAATTTGCCAAGTATCACAGCATATTTACCGCCTCTTAGTGAAAAGTCATTTTTTATTACAGTATCAATAGTGCCATGAAAATAGTCCTTTCTTCCAGACATCTTTCTGATGATAGCACGGATAAAGAGCTCATAATTGACCATGGAAGCCAGAGGATTGCCCGGGAGATTGATAACAACAGTGTTATTTATGGTTCCTATGATGGTTGGACGTCCGGGTTTTATGTCTATTTTGTCTATAAGTACTTGCATCCCAAGATTGGTAAAGGCCTTCTTGGTAAAGTCTTTGTCTCCCATGCTGATTCCACCAGAGGTGATGATTATGTCTGCATCAAGTGCGGAACGTATGGAGTTTTCCAGTGCATCAAGGGTATCAGCTGAAGTGCGTATAAATCTTACATCACACCCTAAGGCCTTGCTACGTGTTAAAAACATAGGAGAGTTGGAGTTGTAGAGTTGGTGTGCTTCAATCTTTTCAAAATGCGCACACAGCTCATCGCCTGTTCCAAAGACAGCTACCTTGATGGTACGATAGACACTCAGATGTGTCACTCCCTGGCTTGCCAAAGAGGCAGTGTGGTATGCATTGAGATGTGTACCTTTAGTAAGAAAGAGAGACCCTTTTTGTATATCTTCTCCTGCTCTGCGTATAAAATTGTCTTTTTTGATGTTTGAGGGGAGTTGCAGTGTATCATTTTGTACGCTTACATCTTCGATAGGTACGATGGCTTCACAGCCATGAGGAATGGGTGCACCTGTCATAATCTTAATGGCGCTTCCTTTTTGAAGTGTCATTGTTGGATTGTCTCCTGCATAGATGGCTTTCGTACATCTAACTACTTTGTTTGCATCAGCTACTTTTACTGCATAGCCATCCATCGCCGAGTTGTCAAAGCGTGGGAGATTATAGGTTGCGATATAATCTTCAGTAACAATACGCCCAACAGATTCTTCTATAGGGATAATCTCTTTATCTACAGGTGTAATGGTTTGGGCAATAGTGTCAAGTGTTTCTAAGATGGAGCTAGCCATGAATGACCTTTGTTTTTAAGTTATTACCGCATCAAATCTGAAGCATGTTAATTGGTGCGGTAATAAGCTGATTATATCAAATTAGGGTATAATCCACTTTTAAAGAAAATAATATCAAGGATAATTTTTATGGAAGTTACACAAATGTTAGCGATACATAGTATATTGGTTAAAGCTTTTTTAGGCTTTTTGGTTTTGGGTCTTTTTATCCCCTTTATGGTTAAAAAACCAGTAGGCTTTAAAAAAGCAAGCTTTATCTACACGATGATATTTCAGGCTATCGCTACGATGATAGCTTTTGCAGGTATTGTCGCAGTTTTTACAGGGAATTTGCCTTGGGGTATTGATGTGATTATTATGGTAGTGCTATGGGCAGTGATGATGTATATCGAGATCAAAAAGCATAAATTGGTCAAAATTGCCAATCTGGACAATGCAGATACCTTTAAAGTTATCAAAGGTGCATTTTTAAAAATCTCTGTGCTTCAGATATTGCTTGTAGCTATCATGGTAGTTTTGATGATACTCAAAGCCAAAGGCGTTGTGACACTCTAAGTTATGCTATATCTCTATCAAGCACACGCAGGACAGTCACAACTCTCCTTAGAAGGAGATGACCACCGCTACATTTTTAAAGTACGCAGACACAAGGTAGATGATACCCTCTATCTGCGTAACCTTGAAGATGGACTTCTGCATCGCTATCTCATCACCTATATCGATAAAAAATCAGTACACCTTAGCTTGCAAGAGAGTAGTACCCTAGAAGTGAAAGCAAAGCGGTCATTACACATAGGTTGGTGCGTGATAGACCCCAAAAGTGTAGAAAAAGTACTTCCCTCACTTAATGAAATAGGTGTAGAAAAAATTACCTTTATCTACTGCAAGCGTTCGCAAAACAGTTTTAAGCTAGACTTTAAGCGTTTAGAAAAAATCCTGCTCAACTCCTCTCAACAATCAGGGAGAAGTGAGATGATGAAGCTTGAAATGGCAAAAGATCTGCAACACTTTTTAGCAGAGTATCCAGAGAGTAAAATGCTTAACTTTTCAGAAAATAATTTTATTGACAGCACAACAGTAGATACTATTGTTATAGGTTGTGAGGGTGGTTTTCATGCAGAGGAAGTGGCTCTTTTTGATGCCCAGAATATTGTGGGCTTTGATACCCCCTTGGTACTAAAGTCAGAATCTGCGGTGTGTGCAGTGGCTTCAAAAATATTACTCTAGGGCACCTCTAATTTGACAAAGTAAAAAAATAGTATTATAATAGAGTCATTATGACCATAAAGGATACTTAATGCTTGTCAATGTAGTAGAAGCTAAAGCTAAATTTTCAAATCTTTTGTCCTTAGCACATATGGGGAAAGATGAGGTTGTCATAGCTAAACGTGACAAACCTTTGGCTGTGTTAGTCTCTTATGACAAATTTATGCACATGAAAAAACAACTAGAGACTAAAATCAATCTTGATACGCTTAACAATCTCCCCTCATCACTAGATAACTATGTCGGTATTGTCTCAGAAGAGGAGCTTGATTATGGGTACAAAGAGAGTAGAGAAGCATACTTAAAAGACAAATATCTATGAAAGTGTTTGTAGATACCAATGTCTTTATAGATATTCTCCTAGATAGAAACCCTTTTTCAAATGATGCACAAATGGTGTATAAACTCTGTGAAAATGGACTGATAGAAGGGTACATCGCACCTATTACGGTGAATAATATTTACTATATTTGTAGAAAAGCAAAAGCGTTGGAGAGTATTAAAGCATATTTGGCAGATATTTCAACGCATTTCCGTATAGCAACTATGGACAATGAAAGTGTCAAGAAGGCAAATCGTTTACGCATCACAGACTATGAAGATGCGCTACAGTATGCGATGGCGATGCAAGAAACATGTCAATATCTCATTACACGAAATACCAAAGATTTTAAACATATGGAAACGATAAAGGTTGTTACCCCAGAAGCATTTTTGGCATTGTTTAAGTAAATCATATCGCTTTAAGGGAAGAAAAAATGAACATTTTAAAACACATTTGTAAGGCAGGTATTTTGA
>JALSSQ010000059.1 GCA_026984165.1 Sulfurovum sp. | reverse complement strand
TTAATCCATACTGTGAATAAAGTTATCATAAATCTCATCAAGATCATGGTCTTTCTTTTTAATGCCTTCTTGTTTACCTTTAGGAAGTGCATCTTCAAGGGTTTCTATGCGTTTGATGAGATATTCAAATATCTCTTTGTTGACATCTGGTATTTTGTCATGACTGAGAGGACTTTGGTCATGACCACGTTTGAGTACCCGTGCAGGTATACCTACCGCCGTACAGTCCTCTGGTACATTTTTAATCACCACAGAGTTTGCTCCTACTTTGACATTTTTACCAATGATTATATTGCCCAGTATCTTTGCCCCTGCACCGATAACTGCACCATCTTCTATGGTAGGGTGACGTTTACCCTTGTCTGTGCTTACTCCACCAAGGGTAACTTGTTGGTAAATAAACACATCATTGCCTATAATGGTCGTTTCACCTATCACTACGCCGACACCATGGTCGATGAACACGCGTCGTCCTATAGTCGCTCCAGGGTGTATGTCTATCATAGTCAAAAACATTCCTATGGCAGAAATGAGTCTGGGTATAAAACGTAAACCTTTGGTATAAAACCAATGTGCAACACGGTAAAAGAAAAGTGCCCACAAGCCTGGGTAGTTAAAAAAGAGTTCAAAGGATGAATGCAAGGCAGGGTCATTTTTCTTAACAGTTTTAAAGTCTTCTCGTATGAGAGAAAATAGGTTCATTTACTTGTCCTTGTCTATGGTATTATCCAATGCATTTGCCGTTTTAAGATAGCTATTTTCACTTAAATAGAGGTAAAGTTTGCTTAAAAGTGCTCTTTTTTCATCATCTGAAAGTTGCACAGATGCTTCTATGCGGTATTTGAGTGTATTGTCTATACTATTTGTGTCGTAGTCCAAATCATCCAGTACATCCATAAGGTTTTGTGCTTCTATAAGCTTGTCAATGGTGTAGTTACCTTCTGTATCAAAATGGATAATCGCTTCAGTCGGGTGGGTAAAAAGGTTATGTTTCATGCCCAGTACCTCTTGGTAGGCACCTGTGAGGAAAAAGGCCAGAAAATACTCTTCTTTATTGACATCGATATCATGCAGATAGAGTGGGAGGTTGCGATTGAACCCTATCTCTCCATCACTGTCACAGCTAATGTCCCAAATGCTTGCAGGGTTGCTTGGTTTTTTGTTGAGTTTATTGAGTGGTACTATGGGAAAGTGTTGTGCCAAACCCCAAAAATCTGGCAACGATTGAAAGGCAGAGAAGTTTACCAGATATTTCTCCTGTATGCGGTCTTGAAGTTTTTTTAGCTCCTCTGTTGCTTCAGATTGAAGAAGCGCTATGGCTTTTTTGATAATAAGGTTGACAAGTATCTCTGTGTTGGAGCGATCTTCAAGGTCTATGTATCCCAAGTCAAAGAGTGTGAGCAGACTCTCCATATGGTCAAGTGCATCATGCAGGTATTCTCTGGCATCTCTGCGTGACATGGAGCAGTAGAGGTCGTGCAGCTCTTCTATAAGCGGAGGGTTTTTCTCTTTGAGACGTAAGCCTTTTTCATGATACTCTTGAGAGAAGAGTTCAAGTACAGGGGCTATCAGTACAGAGTGTGATGCTGCAATGAAGCGTCCAGATTCTGTAAAAATGTCTGGTTGCGCTACCCCTTTGCTTTTGGCAATCTCCTGCATAAGAAAAACAACATCATTGGCAAACTCCTGGAGCGAGTAGTTGCGTTGTGTCTCTCCTTTGTGTTGGCTGTACTCTACTGCCAAGCCACCACCAATGTTGATAGCACCCAGTGCATTGGCACCACGTTTTTTAAGCTCGGCATAGATGTTGCCTGCTTCACGCAGTGCTTTTTTGAGTGGATTGATCTCTGACATCTGGGAGCCTATATGAAAGTGTATCATCCACAGATGGTTGAGCAAATCATCTTTTTTAAGCATTTCATAGGCTTCCAGCAGTTCTGTAGATGTCAAACCAAACTTGGAAGAGTACCCACCACTCTTTGCCCAGATACCAATACCAGAACTATGCAGTCTGATACGTACACCAATCTTGGGCGCTATTGGGGTTTGGGTGTTGGCGTTGAAGGTTTTGTTGACCGCTATGATGGTTTCAAGTTCTCCTAGACCTTCTATGGTCACAGTAATATTATGCCCCATTTTTGCAGCAATGAAACAAAGCGATATCATCTCTTTGTCTTTAAAGCCATTGACTGTAATGGGTGCTCCTAGTGGAGTTTTAGCCATAGCGATGATAAGTTCTGCCTTGCTTCCTGCCTCTAGTCCATAATTGTAGGGTTTTGAAATGTCGATGAGTGATTTTATAAAATTAGGAAATTGATTGACCTTCAGAGGAAAGACAGCTTGAAAGTTACCTTGATAGTCAAACGCTTTTTTTGCCTTTTCAAAAGTGGTAAAAAGGGTAGAGATCTGTTTTTCTATGAGATGGGGAAAACGCAGTAGAAGAGGTCCTTTATAGCCTTTTTTGCGTATCTTTTGGGTAATCTCAAGCAAAGAGGGTTGTGAGGCATGATTGATGTTGATGGTATCATTTTTAATTATAAAGTTATCATCACCCCAAATCTCTAAGCCAAAGTCTGTCATTGTAACCTCTATGTAAAATAATGATTATTATATCAAAACTTAATCTAATCTTACCTATAATAGTTCCATGAAGAAGCGCTTTTTAACCTATGAAGCACATCCAGACTATTATAAGCTAATCTCCCAAGGAGAGTGGAACCTCGACAGTGTTCGCCAGATAGAAAAAAAACTACGCAACACCCCTTGTGATAAAAAAATCATCTGGGATCTCTCTGGGGTGAGTGAATTTGACTCTGCTGGAGTACTTTTATTTATAGAGTATCATGAGCGTTTTGAAAAAGAAACAGAGTTAGAAGTCATAGGCTATACCCAACAACAAAAAGAGATGTATGACCTTTTATCTCAGAATACTGAAGAGATTGTTCGCCCTCAAAAAGTGAACGAATTTGAACGTATTGGCAAAGCGACCATGGAGGTTTTGTCTGATATACGAGATTTTATGACTTTTTTGGGTCAGCTTTTTTTGGCGGGTCTGAATATTTTTAAACGTCCTAAAGATTTCAGATACAAAGAGATCGTTTATCATATTCACCAATCTGGCTTTAATGCGCTGATTATTATCGCTTTGAGTTCTTTTCTTGTGGGTATGGTTATCTCTTACCAAGGCTCTGTACAGCTTGCCAAATTTGGTGCTGATATGTTTATTGTCGATACAACAGCTGTCTCGATCACACGTGAGTTAGGACCGATGATAACTGCCATCGTCATCGCAGGACGCAGTGGTTCTGCCTATACAGCTGAGATAGGCGCTATGAAAATTACTGAAGAGATAGCTGCTATGCGTACGATGGGTTTTGATCCTTATGCTTTTTTGGTTTTGCCTCGTGTGATTGCCTTGATGATTGCTTTGCCGCTGCTTATCTTTTTCTCTGATATTGTAGGGATATTTGGTGGTATGGTGGCTTCAAAAATGCAACTGGGCATCTCTATGACACAGTTTACAGACAGACTCTATGAAGTGCTTGAAGTAAAACATTACATACTGGGAATGATAAAAGGACCGGTTTTTGCTTTTATCATCGCAGCAATAGGGTGTTTTAGAGGGTTTCAAGTCTCTGACAATACAGAAAGTATAGGTCTGCACACTACGGCTTCTGTGGTCAACTCTATTTTTTTAGTCATCGCTTTTGATGCTCTCTTCTCGGTCATCTACACGGAGCTTGGCTTATGAGTCCTGTCATTACAGCCCAAGGCATAGTAACACGGTTTGCAGAACGTACCATTCACGATGGTGTCAATCTGCACATTAATCAAAATGAGATTTATGGAATTTTGGGAGAGAGTGGCTCAGGTAAATCTGTACTGATGAAAGAGATGATTATGCTTTTAGAACCAAACGAGGGTAAAGTTTCTGTTTTGGGTAAATCACTCACTAACATTAGCTTTAAAGATGCACAGACCTTGCGTAAAGAGTGGGGTGTACTTTTTCAGTTTGGGGCACTTTTTTCCTCGCTTACCATTGCTGAAAACATCGCAGTACAACTCAGAGAATATACCAATATTTCCAAAATGATGTGCGATAAACTCGTAAGCTCCAAACTCGCACTTGTTGGGCTGGAACCTGAAGTTGGTGCATTGTACCCTTCTGAACTCAGTGGTGGTATGGTGAAGCGTGCAGCGCTTGCACGCGCACTTGCCATAGAGCCTAAACTGCTTTTTTTAGATGAACCCACTTCAGGGTTAGACCCCATAGGTGCACGTAATTTTGATGCACTCATCGTGGAGCTTAGAGATTTGTTGGGTATCACAGTGGTGATGATAACACACGACCTTGATAGTATCTTT
>JALSSQ010000058.1 GCA_026984165.1 Sulfurovum sp. | reverse complement strand
TTATCAAAAAAAATTGGATCCTATTTTGGCTAAAAATTTAAAGCTTGTTTATAAAAACAGAGCACTTTATTTTGATTTGGAAGAACCTGTATATAAACAAAGAGTATTAAAAGGTTCAAAGGTGGAGATTAGGGGATTAGGAGAGAAAAAGACATTACTCAAATTGGATTTACATATGCTGACACCTATCGATAATGAATTGCAAAAAATATTAAAATCATATCAGGTGAATATTCCTGTAAGGTATAAAGGAAATTCAGTCAATGTGAACCTAAAAATGGATATACCTTTGGGTAAAGATGTCAAAAAACAGAAGAATGCTGTCTTTGTGAATGTAGATTTAAAACAAGGGGATATTTGGTATCAAAAGGTGAAATTGCCATTAAGCAAGGGGAATGTGATCTTTGACAATCAAAAAAAAGACAATATCAAAGTTTCCGTGACATTACAAAAAGGTATGGTGGAAATAGGAAAAACAAAACTGCCTGTACTTGGGGGTAAAGGATATTATAAACAAGGCATTGTTCATTTAGATAATGTACATATAAAAGAGAGTTGGTATGAAGGAAAAGTAACAGGAAAAATAAATCTTAAGAAACAAAATGCAAATTTGATTTTACAGGCTAAGCAGGTAAGTATAGGAGAAAAACAGAAGTTTATTGTGCTTAAAAATAAAAAATTACCATTTAGCTTGAAGTATGGTGCAAACGTACATATCGATATTCCTTCTTTGGCGTTGAAAATGACCAATACCAATAGTATAAAAGAGTTGCGTATCGAAGCTGGAAATATTGAAAAGATTAAACCTTATTTGAAAAATATTGATATAGATATAGATGGGGGTAAGCTCACTGTTATTAAACAGAAAGAAAATTATACTTTTCAAGGAGAATTACGTAGAAAAGCGTGTGTTTTGTTTGGAAACAAAGATGCCTGTTATACAAAAATACCTATTAGAGGAAAAGTAACAAAGGCAGAGTTGACCTTTTGGGCTTTTGGAAATCATTTGTATTACAATGCAAAGAAATCACGTATTAAACTTAAAAATATCAATATTGACTTGAAGAAATTTTTAGATGTTCGAAGAAAGATGTTACAGCATAACCATAAAGGTAAAAGAGTGGTTATTTTGGGCACAAACTCCAAGATACGTTATGATAAATATATGTTACTTACCGATAGTTATGATATTGAAATATCACCAAAAGGCAATATTCAAGCATCAGGAAGTTTAGATGGAGATATTGTTCAGTTTTCTAAAAAAGGAAAGATTTTTTCTTTAAAGGCATTGCGTATTAAAGATAAAATGTTACATCCTCTTATAGGATTTAAAGGATTAAAAAAAGGAAGGTACACCTTAAAGCAATCAGGTAATCCAGATGGAATGATGAAAGGACAAATCATCGTTGAAGGAGGGATTATGAGCGATTTTAAAGCCTATAACAATACTTTGGCATTACTCAATGCTATTCCTGCGCTGGCAACATTGAATAGCCCCGGATTTTCAAAAAAAGGTTTCAAAATTGATGAGGGTGTTGTAGAGTACAGAATGATAGGTGATAAGATCATTTTTGATTCTGTTTATATTAAGGGACGTTCTGCAACTATTGTAGGAAAAGGGCAACTAAATCTTAAGAAGAAGACCATAAATATGAAACTAGCGATTCAAACAGCTCGAGAATTGGGTAAGTTTGTAGGCAATCTGCCTTTACTTGGGTACATCTTGATGGGGAAAGATAAAAGTATGACTATAGGTTTAAAAATTACTGGAAATTTAAATAAACCAAAAGTGATTACATCAGCAGCAGAAGATATACTCTCTTTACCCCTACAAATTATTAAAAGAACACTTGAATCTCCTGCACATATTATCAATAAGTAGAAAATTGTGTATAATAGAGAAAATAAAGGTAGTGAATATGTTTAAAGTAATGTTATTGGTATTTGTATTTTATAGTAGTATCTATGCAGGATTTATGGATAGTGTAGGGGATATTGTAGAATCGACATTAGGAGATAGAAAAGAAAAAATACCTAAAGTACAAACAGTAGGTACGTTGAGTGTAACTACGGAATCCAATCATAAAGAAGAGTCTTTTATAGATAGTATGGTCGAAAATGTTAAAAAAGCTAGATCTTTTGATTTGCCTTCTGTATTTGGATTCAATAAGAAAAAAGAGAAAAAAGTCTTTGGGTCAACAATGTTAGGCAATACGATTTTAGGAGATGTAAAAGCAACAGGTACAACATTTTACAGAGGTTTTAAAAATACAGGAGAGTCGACTGAGTTTATGTCAGGCATGATGTATAAAAGTTCTAAAATATATAATGAAATGTTTGAAATGTTTGATGATTCACCTTTGAATATATTTGACGACAAAGATGAAAGAGAGCCCTCTGTCTTTGATATTTTAGACAAAGGTAATAAGTTTTTAGATATATTGGATTAATTTTTAAGATGCTTTTGCCAGTTGTTTTTTTAATTCTTTGAGTTCTTGTCTTAAACTATGCTTTGTATCTTCACATACCACTCTTTTTAATTCAGAACGCACTTTTTTAATATGAATACGTATGTTTCTTTCCACAATATACTCCTTTAGTATGGTTAGTCTATATAAAATTATAGAAAAAAAATGTCATAAAATTGTCAAAAGGGTAGTTTTATTCATTTCTAAGTACAGTAAGCGGATCTGTTTGAGAAGCCTTTCTTGCAGGATAAATAGATGAGAGTAGTATAATAATACTTGTTCCAATAATAATAAAACTAAAATCACTAAATGTTAAATCGACAGGAAGTCGTGATGTACCATACACATCTTCAGGAATAGAGATAATATCAAAAGTTTTAAGTATCCATATACCTAACGCTCCTAGTGCAGTACCAGCAAGAATACCTGCAGAGCCAACGATAACACCCAATTGAAAGAATATTGTTTTTATTTCTCTTTTTGTGGCACCCAGCGTACGCATGAGAGCAATCTCACTTCTTCTGCTCATTACTGTCATAAGTAAAGATGAAATGATATTAAGTGAAGCAACCAAAATGATGAGTAATAAAACTAAAAACAGTGCCTTTTTTTCCATTTGCATAGCGGAGAAAAAATTTCCATTTTGTTGCCACCAACCTTCTATAGCAACATTATCTGGCAATACGGTTTTAATGGCATCTATCTCATCGAGTGGATTTTTAGTATAAATATGTAGTCCATCATATACACCTTCTTTTCGTTTGAGCAATTTCTCAAAGGCTTCTAATGTGGTGTACATAATGGCTTTGTCATAGGCTTTCAGTCCAGACTTAAATACCCCATCTACTACAAAACGTTTTTGTAAAGGCATCGTCCCAAAGCCTATGGCTTGCTGCTCTGAAAAATAGAGTGTGACTTTTTCACCCTTGGGAGCATTCATCTCAAAAGAGAGCCCTTCCCCTATGATGACACGAAATTTGCTTTTAGATTCACTCTTTGCTTTTTTAAAAATAGTATTGATTTTTGCTTCTTTTTCATAGTCTACACCATAGAGTAAAGAACCTTGTACAGCACCATCATTTTTAGAGATGACTTGTGTCGTGTAATAAGGTGAAAATTGAAGATGAGGAAATTTTTGTGTAAGTGTTTTAATGAGTTTGTCATTGACAGCATTTTCTTCGATAGGAAGGACCGTAAGTGGATAGTTCATGACAAAAAGCTTTTTAGTAAACTCTTCTTGTGTTCCATTCATAATACCCATAGCAAGCATTAATACCATTACCCCTGCAGCAATACCCAAAAAAGCCAACATTGCAGAGATAAAAATAAAAGGATTTTCTTTGTCGTATTTGAGGTAGTGTTTGATGATGTGCCTAATAAATTTTTTATTAGGTGAGGGAAGTGAGTAGGACATTATGCCAATAGTCCTTTTTTAGGTCCACTTTGTCCACAACAATTTTTATATTTTTTCCCAGATCCACAGGGACATGGTTCATTTCTTTTTGGTTTTTTTTCTGCAGTTATTGGCTTACGTTTTTTAGACTCTTCAGCCATACCACCCTCTTCGAGAGATTGATTGGGGGTTGCATCGGCGACTTCACTCTCAAGCTCCTCTCGTATCTGCTCTATAGCTGCTTCCTCCTCTTCAGGAGAGCTAAAGTCAAACTGTACCAGATGGAGTGTTTTGACCGCTTCGTATTTTATACGCTGTACAAGATCGGTAAAGAGACGGTAGCTGTCTTGTTTATACTCAGTGAGTGGGTCTTTTTGGTTGTATCCGCGCAGTCCGATACCGGTCTTGAGCACATCCATCTCATAAAGGTGGTCTCTCCACTGCGGATCAAGCACTTGAAGGTACAAGATACGCTCTATTTCTTTGCGTTGTTCTGGGTCGATAGGCTCCATTTTGGCTTCGTAGAGCTTTTCCATCAT
>JALSSQ010000057.1 GCA_026984165.1 Sulfurovum sp. | reverse complement strand
ACAAGCAATGAATAAAAAAGTGATTATAAGTGCAGATTTAGCGACGAAAGATGCAGCACAGAATTTGTATAAAGTTGAAAAATTTTTTCAGGAAAATATACAAGCTCAAACGCTTAAAAAGGAGTATAATTTATCTATCGCTATGGAGTTGCTTGAGCCTTACGTTTTAGTGACAATCAAACCAATAAAAAGTATAGAAATAAAAAATAAAATTCATTATTTGTTACAGGCAAAGTTTCCTAAAAATTTTATGGTACCCAATACAAAAAAAATCGTCCAAAAACAAAAAAATTATCCAAAAAAAATTTTAAAAAAAGACTCTTTAAAAACAAAACCCCAGAAACCATTTGTTGAAAAACCTTCTATCGCTTCCTCTTCTGAAATAACCGAAGAAGCATTTTTTGTACGCTTACAAAGATTTTGGCACAACCTGGACAGCGAATGGCTTGGGTTGATTTTTTTAGCGTTGGCAGGCTTTTTGCTGGTGTATAGAAGTGCAAGACAGATGTCTAAAATTAAATCTTTACAAGAAGAGGTATCTAAATACCAAACAAAAATAGAAGGAGAGATGAATAGTATGGGAGAAAAACATGCGTAATTTGATATATTATTTAGGCATATTGATTGTGTTTCCTCTTTGTGTATTGGGACAAGATTTTATTATATTATCTTCTAATACTTCTCAAAAAACATTAGCGCATGATTTGGAAAATTACCAAAAAGTGATGAGCAGTAGCCAAACGCTTAAACAGATAGCAAAAGATGAACAGCTTAAAGCGAAAATCGTTTCTATTGGGAAAAAATATGCCTTAAAAGTAGGTCCTTTGGGCAATGCAGATAATCTGACACTTATGTATTTATCTATGCGAAAAACTTTTCCCCAGGCTTTTATTTTGGAAGAGCCCTCTGTAGCAAAACTGCAAAAACCTCAAATCAAGTATATAACAAAAGAAGTAGTCGTTGAAAAAGAAGATGAAACTTTATGGACTGCATTGTTTGGGTTGGCTATTATTGGGATACTTGCACTATTCCTCTCTTCTGATCAGCTCAAAAATCTTAATCAAGAACATCAAAAAATACAAAAAAGACAAACAGAAATAGAAAAAAAGCAGAGTTTATTATTGGAAAAAATGGGTGAGAAAATACAAACTGTCGCACTTAAAAATGTCAATAGAGAGAAAAAACTTTTGGAAGCACATCTCGAAGATATTGATCCTGGAGAGATAAAAAGCCATATTGGTAAAATGAAAAAATATGATGAAGATTTGTTGCATACCACTTATGAAATGATAGATTTTTTGAAAATAAAGTCTGGAAATCTTGTTATCAAAGAAGAAGCGTTTCAGTTGAGTAATATGCTACATAAATTAACCAATTCTGTGGTTGATCTACTCAAAGAGAAAAGACATAACTTAATTTATGATATAGACCATGAGGTATCGCGATATTTAGTTGGTGATACTGGACGTATCTTTCAAGTACTGCATAATTTGTTGTCTGATGTATTGATGCGTAACGCACAATCTGAAGTAGTGTTAAGTGTGCAAGTTAAAGATGAAACATCGCTGCTCTTTCGTATATTAAACAAGAATCAATATTTAACAGATGAAGAGATATCAAGATTGTTTATTCCTGCTTCCTGGGAAGAAATACAAAAAAAGAATAAAGAGTTTGGATTTTTTGTTTTACAGGAACTTATTCATAATATGAATGGAAAATTTCTTATAGAGAGTAGCAAAAAGAAAGGTACACTTTATGAAGTTTCTTTCCCCTATATACATGATGTTGATAGAAAAGATTACAAAGAAGAATTAAAAAAACAACTTGTCTCAAAAAGAGCTTTAGTAGTAGATATCAATGAAAAAAAAGCAAAGGTAATGATTGATATTTTGCGTTCTTTTGGTATTGAAGTGCAATTTAAAACCTCTGAAAGCTTAGCAATACAACGTCCAAACTTGAAAGATATTAATTTTTTGGTTATTCAAGCTGAAGATATTAGTCAAAAAGTATTTCATTATTTTAAAGATATAGACAAAAAACATGATGTTGATATTATTGTAATTCATGGTATAGATGAGGTAGAAAATAGTATAGAAATTACTGCGTATATTGCTGATGTGGAGCTTTTTAGTCCTTTGATTATTGGTGATGTAGAAGAAGCGCTAAAGCAATTGTGTATAAAAAAGAAAAAGAAAAAGAAAAAGAAAAAGATTATACATGAAGAATTAAGTCGATTCCGCATTTCTGATATAGCAAAAGTTTCACGCAAAGATTTCCAAAAATTTACAAATCAAAAGATTTTAATTGTAGAAGATGATTTAGTGAGTCAACAAGTAATGCATAGTATTTTGAGTGCATCTACATTGGATGTATATAAGGTTGAAAATGGTATTCAGGCATTACATTTTTTAGAGGAGCATGATCATATAGACCTTATTTTTATGGACATGGATATGCCCGTAATGGATGGATTTGATGCAACAAAGAAGATTCGTAAACATTATAAGCACAAAGATGTACCTATTGTAGCAGTGACTGGTTTAGGTTTTAACTATGAAATGGAGCAAATGGTATTGGCAGGGGTAAACGCTTGTATTGTCAAGCCTTATAAAGTTGGACAACTTTATATCTTATTACAGAGGTTTTTACATAAGAACGGAGTGGTTGAAACATATATAGAGACAAAGTTAGAAAATTATGATGAGAAAAAAACTATTTTAAATGTAAGTAAGGGAGTTAGCTATGTTCGAAGCAATACTTTTTATAAAGAAATTCTTTCTGAATTTCTCCTTGCATTAAAACATTCTGATGCTTTAGTTGGTGATATGATTGCAAATGGCAAATGGGATGAATTGCGTGTATTTTGTATTAATGCGGTAGGGTTGGGCGCAACCATAGGGGCAACAAGTTTTGTTGCCGTGTTAAATCAAATCCTTTTTGTGCTTCAAGAAGAGGATACACATTCTAATATAGATGAATTTACAGAGAAATACAAAGAACAATGGTTGGCACTCGAATCAGAAGCAAAAAGATACCTTAGGTATTGATGCTTTTTTTATGTTTGCACTTAAAGCATTCATATGTATCCCCTGCTTTGAGGTGTTTGATACCCATAGTGTAGTTACACTTTGGGCATTTTTTATCGGTAGGTTCAAAGTTGGCGATAAACTTACATTTCGGGTAGTTTACACAGCCAAAAAATTTACCACGTCTGCCTTCTCTTTCTTGGAGTTTTCCTCCACAGTCTGGGCAAGGAACACTCAGTTCTTTGGCAGGTTCAAGTGACTTGGCATTTTTACATTTAGGGTAGGCAGAACAGGCTAAGAATTTGCCACGTTTAGAGTTCTTTATGACCATCGTAGAGCCACATTTTTCACACTTTTCATCGGTCTCTTCCGGACCTTCTACTTCTGTACCGTCTGTATTTTTGGTGTATTTACACTTAGGGAAGTTGGAACAGGCGATAAACTCGCCGTAACGCCCCTTACGTAAAAGAAGTTCAGAGCCACATTTAGGACACTTTTCTCCTGTAGGCTTAGCCATTTTTAATGACTTGATATTTTTTTTGCCCTCTTCTATTTTTTGTAAAAATGGTGTGTAAAACGCTTTGAGTGTGGTTTGCCAAGAGGTTTTTCCCTCTGCTACTTTATCAAGCGTCTCTTCCATAGTTGCTGTAAACCCAGAGTCAACTATCTCAGGAAAGTGTTTTTCTAGCATCTCTATGACCGTAAAGGCTATCTCAGTAGGGTGGATACGTTTCTTTTCAAGTTCGATGTATTTACGTGTTTGTAGCGTCGTAACAGTTGGTGCATAGGTACTTGGACGACCAATGCCAAGCGACTCCAGTTTTTTAATGAGACTAGCTTCATTGTAGCGTGCAGGTGGTTCTGTAAAATGTTGTTCTGGTTTGATGTCATCCAGTGTGACTGACTGCCCTTTTTCTAGGTCTGGGAGTAATTTGTCTTTGTCTGAATGCCCTGTGACTTTGTAAAAACCGTCAAAAAGAAGTTTTCTACCACTTGCTTTAAAGGTACATTTGTCACCTTTGAACAGAATCGTTTGAGACTCAAGCTCTGCTTCTGTCATTTGACAGGCTAAGAAACGGTTGTAGATGAGTCTGTAGAGTTTCAGTTCATCTACAGAGAGGTAATCTGCAGCCATTTTCGCGTCAAAGTCAACCATCGTAGGGCGAATAGCCTCATGCGCCTCTTGTGCACCTTTAGACTTGGTCACGTAAGATTTTGCCTTGGCAGGAAGGTACTTGTCTCCATACGAGGCTTTGATGTACTCACGTGCCGCTTCTACTGCTTCTTTGGCAAGGTTCATGGAGTCGGTTCTCATATAGGTGATAACCCCCATGGTGCCTTTGTCTGTTTTGACGCCCTCATAGAGTTTTTGTGCAATCATCATGGTTTTCTTT
>JALSSQ010000056.1 GCA_026984165.1 Sulfurovum sp. | reverse complement strand
TATTTCTGTATTTTTTGTTATTGCATTTGCTGCATAAAGTTCTGTAACGCGTTTAGTTGCTCCCATTACATTCGTAGGTCGCACTGCCTTGTCTGTAGATATGATAACTACTTTTTCAACATCAAATTTGATACTCACATCTATCACATTTTTGGATCCATATACATTATTATAAACTGCTGTTTCCTGATTGGCTTCACACACAGGCACATGTTTATAAGCTGCAGCATGAATAACAATATCTGGGCATACCTCTTCAAAAATCTCTTCTAGCAATCGTTTATTAGTAATATTTAAAAGTTTTAACTTCGCTTCAGGAATCGCCTCTCCTATTTGATACAAATTATATTCACTATGATCAATCAATGTAAGCATAGAAGCACCAAACGTATGACACTGCTTAGATATCTCAGAACCAATACTTCCCCCAGCTCCCGTAATAAGTATTTTTTTACCTTTTACAAAAGACTCAATAGCTCTCAAATCAAGATCTTTAGGATGGCGTGCCAAAAGATCTTCGATAGACAAATCTTCTAATTTTTCATCTTTATCACCCAATATTTTTACTTTTTTAATTTCATGTACTCCACAAAAATTTAACCTCTCTGCCAATATTTTTAATGTATCAGCAGGTACATCTTCTGTAATAATAGCCGAGACAATATTTTTCTGGGTCACAATCTCTTCTAGCAATTGATTATCATATATTTTAATATTGTTAATATATGAATCCTTTGTTTCTATATCATTTTTATGAGATATAATAGCTACAGGATGATAAGCTACTTCGCCTTTAAGTGCACTCTGTATAATCGTGCCTGTTTTACTGTTAACTCCTATAATAAGCGTAGGTTTTTCATATGTGAATGCCACATTTTCTTTTGCCATTCGTCTGCTAATACGCAATGCACCTATAAAGATAAGAGATAAAAAGAAGTCAATCACAATTACAGAACGAGGAAAAGGCATAAACTGCTCATTAAAAATCAAATATATTAATGCAAACGTTATATATGTCAGCAAATGTGCTTTTACAATATTTTTAGCATCTATAAAACCAAAAAATCGCCAAACGATAAAATAGTTTTTAAAAAGAAAAAGAAAAAATACTTTCAGCAATGCAACCCAAACAAACGCTTTCCAAAATACAGGAAAAAAGATCTCTGGTATATGAAAATTAAAACGCAGTGTATAAGACAAATAAAATGTAGCTAACGATAAAACAATATCCAAAAAAATAAAAAAGAACATTCTCTTAAATGCTGTAGGTCGCAATATATTTTTCACACGAGAATCCTTTTTATAGTGTCACACACACGCAGAACATCTTCTTCATTCATACTAGAACCGCTTGGCAAACAGAGTCCTTTTTCAAAAAGCCTTTGACTTGTACCGTCCTCTATAACCTGTGCGTCTTTAAATAAAGGTTGCATATGCATCGGTTTCCATAACGGACGGCTCTCTATATTTTCTTTCTCCAATGCCTCAATCACATCTTGAGGATTTGTTTTATCAAAAGTAAGTGTTGTCAGCCAACGTGTTCCACAACTTCCTTCTATCTCTGGCATAAACTGTATTTCATCTATTTTAGACAAATTTTTTCTATAAAGCTCAAAAATCTCTCTTCGTTTCACTACCCTTGCCGCCAAAACCTCCATCTGTGCTACACCAATAGCAGCCAAAACATTTGACATTCTATAGTTATACCCAAACTCTTTATGCTCGTAGTGTAAGTAGTTTTCTTTAGCTTGAGTAGAGAGGAATTTGGCTTTTTCTATCCACGTTCTATTTTCACTTACGAGCATGCCCCCGCCAGAGGTAGTCAATATTTTATTTCCATTAAAACTATACACTGCCATATCACCAAAGGTACCACTCTGTCTCTCATGATAGGAAGCCCCCAATGACTCTGCAGCGTCTTCTATCAGGTAGATGCCTTCTTCTTTACATATAGCGATAATCTCATCTAATTTACACATCTGTCCATACAAATGAGTAATGATGAGTGCTTTAGGTTTTTTAGGTGCTTTTTTTATCGCCTCTTTTAGCAATGCAGGGGAGATATTCCAACTCTCATCACTATCGACAAAAATAGGTTTTGCATTTTGATACAAAATAGACGAAACAGACCCAATAAAGGTAAAACTTGATGCAAGTACATAATCTCCCTGCCTAATGCCAAGCACCCTCAAAGCCAAATGCAAACCTGCCGTGGCACTTGACAAAGCCAATGCATTTGACACACCTGTATATAATTTAATATGCTCTTCAAAACGATTTACAAATGCACCAAGCGGTGCAATATAGTTGCTTTCAAAAACTTCTGCAATATACTGTTGCTCTTTGCCACTCATGTGTGGAGGGGAGAGGAAAATTCTATCTTTCCCCATCTATACTCCTTACTACTTTTGCTGGCACACCATAAGCAATCACATTGTCAGGGATATCACTCAATACCAAACTATTCGCACCAATTATCGTATTTTTTCCTATTGTTACGCAGGGGAGGATAGTGGTATGACTGCCAATTTTGCAATTCTTTTTTAGATGCACTTTTCCTTTTTTGTCATCTATAGTAGAAAGTGAATATAGTGAACAATGTGACCCTATTTGCACACCCTCTTCTATCACTACACCATATTTGGCATTGATATAAGAGAAAGCGCCTATATCTGTTTGGTAGCCTAAGTCTAGTCCCTCTTTGTTTTGCACAACCCAGTTATATTTTGTAGGTTTACCCTCTATAATTTCAGGATATTCCCAGTTTTCAAAACGTTGCTTCTTAGCCATGATGCTTATTGCCTTCAAATTTTTCCATACTAATTGACGTATCCGAATGTATTCCTGTGCGATTTAAAACTTTTAAAAAAGTAAACCAAATTATTTTCATATCAAGCCACAGAGACTGATGTTCCACATACCATACGTCATACTCAAACTTCTCTTCCCATGAAATAGCATTCCGACCATTAACCTGCGCCCATCCTGTGATACCCGGTTTAACCATATGCCTTGTTGCTTGTTTTTCATTATACAAAGGAAGATACTCTGCAAGTAAAGGTCTAGGTCCTACAAAACTCATATCTCCTTTAAGCACATTCAAAAGTTGTGGTAATTCATCTAAAGAACTGCTTCGTAAATATTTACCTATTTTTGTAATACGTTCATCATCTGTCAGTAGTTGTCCTTCTGCATTTTTTTGATTGTTCATTGTGCGAAACTTATAAATACTAAATATTTTACCTTGATAGCCTGGTCTTTTCTGTCTGAAAAAAATTGGACTGCCCATACCTATATAAATCAATGCACCTATAATAATCCATAAAGGAAAAGTAATAATAATTAAACACAGGGCTGTAACCCTATCAATCCATGGTTTCATTACATTTGCATACATAACTACGACTACATTTTACTTTTTCAATTTATATATTTTACTGTATGCCGAAGAGACAACCAGTTCAAACAGATTTTTATCATACTTGCCTAACACAAACATTTGTACATATGTAGAGTTAAAAGTTTTTGAATCCATGACAATAAATTGCCCATAACTTTGCATATATACAACAACAAACTCACCGTCCATATGATACAGCTGTGACTGTATATTTGTTTTTCCATCTTTTGTATTTTGTGTAACAATAAAATATTTCACATCTTTTTTACTTCCACCAACGGAGAGTATACCGTTTTGTGCATCAAAGATAATCCCATTACGTAAAGCAATTATACCATTTTTATTACCTAAAATCTGTGTTGGATAAAAAGATATTTTCCGTTCCGACTCACCCGTAGTTAAATCAATATTTCCAAAAATAGCCACAGTTGGGAAAATATTAAGCATACGATATGGAAGATACAAATAAACATCTCTTGTTTTCTCAGGCAAAGGGTAACTGCCATTTTCTATCTCTGAAAGCAGTATTTCTGGGCTACTTGTATTGCTATCTTCAAAGAGTGTTTTTGCTACAAGTGAGTAGTTTGAATCTACATATTTTTCTACAGCAATACGACTCAATCTTGCTGCTAGTTCAGGAGAGGTAGTTTGCAGTATTTTAGAGACGATATAGTTATCTTTAGTGTGCTTGCCTCCATCAATGAGCGTATTGGTACCTGAGTAAAACCAAATAGGATATCCATAATCCCACCATGCTATCGTATAATCTTTAGCACTTGATATTGTTTTAAGTTTTTTGAGGTCTGCCACCTCTGTTGCATTGAGCACAGTAGGTACTTTGTATTCTATAATATGTACAATATTTGGATAAATCATCGCAAAAGTTGCCAGAATAATAAATATTATTTTGGCACGCTTATCTTTAAAATAGGTAGCTACAACATAAAAGAGAAATACAGCAGAAATCGCTGCTATAAGTACAGCATATACTGTAAAGCGAAGACCACCTATATATGCAAATAATCCTACC
>JALSSQ010000055.1 GCA_026984165.1 Sulfurovum sp. | reverse complement strand
TCTTATTATAGATATGATCGAAGCAAATGACATTTTTGCCAGATTTGGAGGAGAAGAATTTATCCTTATGCTTCCTGAGAGAACATTACAGCAAGCATATTTATTTCTCGAACAAATCAGAGAAATTACCCAGGAGTGTACAGTTGATCAAAAAATAAACTTTACAATCAGTACAGGAGTAGTTGAGATGACACTTGAAAACGAAACACTTCAAAAAGCTATTAAAAGAGCTGATCTCAATCTTTATGAAGCCAAAGAACAAGGTAGAAATAGAGTTATTTATAGTTAAAACAACTTTCCAATTTTTCTAAATCCATACCAGTAAAGAAAACTTCCCAACACTAACACACCTGCAAAATAGTGCCACAAATCAAAAAAATCTGTTCCTCTGAAAAAGATACTTTCACATCCTTCAATATAGTAACGAAGAGGTGAGATCATAGAAAGAGCTTGAAAAGCTGGATGCATTGCATAAATAGGTGTCCAGGCACCGCTAAGAAAGATCATCGGCATCATGATAATCATCGAAAGTTGTGCGACTTGTAGAATATTTTTAGACACAGCAGCAACAAAAAGACCTAAACCCGCACTTGTAAAACTATAAAGAAATGTCAATAAGAAAAAAGCCCAAAATGATCCATTCATAGGAATATCAAATGCTCCAAAAAGCACAAATCCTACTGTCATCATCGTTCCAGCAACAACAATCAATACTTGTGAAAAACTCTTTGCTAGTATAGTAATCCGTGCATCAACAGGCATTAATAGCATAATATCCCATGTCCCCTCCTCCTTTTCTTTGACAAATACCATTGCAGGAAGTAGAATTGAAAGCATCGTAATAACAGAAAGCAATTCGCTTAGTGCCATAAAAGTATGGTTATCAGCATTTTGATTGAAAAGTTTGTGTGATTTGAGTTCAACAGGAAAATCAACTTTTGAAAATTCTAATACGATATTTTGCAAATAACCCAATGTCGTAAAACTCTGAGAAGCAGCAGTAGCATCTAATAGTACATTTAACTCTGTTTTCTCGCCTTTTCTATATGCTTTTTCAAAATCACTATCAAAGATAATTCCTACCAAAATTTTTTTATTGAAAATTGCTTCACTTAGTTCTTTTTGAGAAAGAAAACGCTTTGGTGGAAGAAATTCTGGTGGGTGCAAATGAGAGATAATCTTTTGACTAATGCCTCCACCAGTATTGTCAATATAACCTACTCCAACATTTCGTGGTTTGATCTGCATCCCTTCACCAGCGATATAAACATCAACCGTAAAAGAATAAAGCACCACTATAAGTAATCCCCATGAACGTAAAAAACTAAGTAACTCTTTACCAACGATGGTCCAAAATATTCGCATCATCGCAGTTCCTTTTTCAAAAAGAGTGTTCCAAGCCCTAGTAATATCACTGCATAAAGGAACAAAACACCTAAATAAAGGACAATCTTCTCAGATGCTATACCTTGAGAGATCAAAAAAGTATCATACAAAATATGATTATAATACATAATAGGAAAAAAATGTGCCTCTATATAAGAAGCTTTATCCATTGCTGATATAGGCAAAATAATCCCCGAATATAGAAAACCAGGAAGCAGTGTCACAATCACAGTCATGACCACAGCAGCAATCTGAGAGCGTGTTACAACAGAGATAAGCATACCAATCCCAAGACTGATAAATATATAAAGTTCACTACTTAACCAATAAAGCCAAAAACTGCCACGAAAAGGAACTTCAAAAAGATAAGTAGCCCACAAAAACAAGATGAATATATTCAAAGAATGTAGTAAAAAAGCAGGTGCTAATTTAGCAATCAAAAACTCTCCTTTACCAACAGGTGAAGCATAAAAGTTAAATATAGTCCCCTTTTCCTTCTCTTTAACGATCAACAAAGCAGCTAAAATTGCTGGTGCTACCAATAGCACTAACCCAATCAATCCTGGTACCATTGCATTTTCATCTCTCATCGCTTGATTAAAAAGATTACGATTATTGATAACAATCATGCCTTTTTTTAGTGCTATGTTTTCTGCTTCTTGTGATGCTTGCAGTACCACTCCCTGTACATAACTCTCCATTGTAGTAGCTCTTGTAGGAAAAGCTCCATCTATAAAGAGCCCTATTTCACTCTTTTGTCCATGTAAGAGTCTCTTTTGAAAAGAAGCAGGGATTATTAAAATCATATCGGCTTTTGCTTTTTTGATTTGGTGGAGTGCCTGGGCTTCTGACATCAACCCAATCTGTGCATCAAAATATTTTGAATGTTCAAATTTTTCTGTCAGCATATGTGAAAAATGACTCTGATCATAATCAAGTATAATAGTTCTGGCATGAGTTACTTCCATACGTATACCATATCCAAAAAGCAACAAAATCATACTAGGCATAAGATAAACCATCACTATCAAACGCGTGCGTATAAGCTCAGTCAACTCTTTAACTATATAAGCTTTGATTACACGCCATTTCATCGATAATACTCCAAAAATATCTCTTCAAAGTTTTTGGCTTTTGGATGTGTGGCATGAAGTTGTGCTACAGATGCATCAGCTACTTTTTTACCCTCTTTTAGCAATACAACCCGATCACAATACTCTGCTTCACTCATATAGTGTGTTGTGATCAAAATAGCAATCCCCCACTGCTGTTTAAGCTGACGCAAAATCTCCCAAAATTGTGCCCTGGCAATCGTATCTACACCAGAAGTAGGTTCATCCAAAAATAAAATCACAGGTTCATGTAAGAGTGCTGCTGTGATTGAAAAACGCTGATTAATTCCTAGTGGTAAATCACGAGGAAAAGCATCCAAATACTCAGAAAAACCAAGTGCTTTAGCATATGATTTGATTCTCTGTGCTGCTTTTTGTTTTGAAAGAGCATGAAGTGTTGCAAAATATATAAGATTTTCCCCAACAGTCATATCTTTGTAAAGTGAAAAATGCTGACTTACATAACCTATCTTTGATTTTAGTTCCCTGCGATCTGCTCCACTTTGTATCCTTTTCCCCAATAAATACAATTCACCTTCATCTATAGGATAAAGTCCTAAAAGCATTTTTATAAAAGTTGTTTTCCCCGCTCCGTTAGCTCCTAGTAAACCAACAATTTCACCACGGTGTAACTTCATGTCAATATGCTCATTGGCAATAAATGATTCAAAATATTTACTCATTTGTTTTGCTTCCATAACAATTTCAGGAATATTAACACGATTTTGACGTGCACTTATTTGCATAGAAGTAAGCGTTTTACCTTTTTGCAAAGCATTAATCAAAAAGAGCCCCTCTAGTGTCGGTGATACATGATCTGCATTTATATTTTTTCTAGTATAGGTTCGTCCATCAAATGTAATACACCCATCTTCACAAGGTGTTTGTTTATAAGTATATGCTTTTGCACTATCTAACAATGCACTGACACTTCCAGATGCAATGATCTCACCTTCATCAAAAAGTAAAATATGATCCATCTTCTGTGCTTCTTGCATATAAGCAGTACTAACAAGAATAATCGAACCCTCCATCTTACGAATTTCATCCAAGATTTCCCAAAGTTCTATCCTGCTTAAGGGATCAACACCAGTTGTCGGTTCATCAAGTATAAGCAGTTTGGGACGATGCAGCAAAGTACAAACCAAAGATAACTTTTGCATCATGCCACCACTAAGTTTGCCTGCTTCTCTATCAATAAAATCTTCCAAACCTGCCATATGAAGTAACTTTGTGCGATAAGATTTAAAAGTATCATCTATTGGGATATTTCGTATATCAGCAAAAAAATCAAGATGTTCTTTGACTGTCAATGTATCATAAAGAACCAAACCAATTCCCTGAGGCATCAAACCCATCTTTGATTTCAACGGTTGTGCTTCTTTTGGATTGTGATAACTTACATCATCATAAATAATCTCTCCAGTAAAACGCTCTACACCAGCTATGGCATGAAGAAGTGAACTTTTACCAGAACCATCTGCTCCAATAAGCCCGATAATCTCTCCACCTTTGAGTGAAAATGTAGCATTTTTTATCCCTATATGTCCTTTGTACTGTACCGTCACATTTTTGACATAAAGCTGCTCTTTCATGATATAAACTACAATGGAGGTACATCATGTAAAGAAGTAGGCAAACCTTTACCATCTGTAGAAATCACACCAATAGCAGGTATACCTAGTTTAAGCAGAGGGTTTTCTTTTATAGGTTTTAGATGAACAGCAAAAACACGCTGTATGCGATCTTCCCTCACACTTACTTCTTTTGGCGTAAATTCTGCTTTTTGAGCGATAGAAACTACCTTCGCAGAAATTGGCTTATCTGGATATGCATCCAAAAATATTTCAGCAACATTTCCAACATGAATTTTGCCGTTTTGGAGTGTATCTACAAAAAGTTGTAAATATAAAGATTTAGGATCAAGAAGTGTT
>JALSSQ010000054.1 GCA_026984165.1 Sulfurovum sp. | reverse complement strand
AGCGTGGGGTATGGCTAGACTTAGAAATAAGCTCCATCATGTTACTTTGGGTTTTGTCTATCAAAATAGTATAAATTTTAACCTGATATTTTTTGGCAAGTTTTAGAGCGATGTTTAGTGGAGCAAGACTAGAACTGTCTTCTCCATCACTCAACAAAATAATCACTTTTGAACGACTCTTGCTATTTTTAAGTAGCTTGATAGACGAGACTAAAGCATCTATAAGTGCCGTACTTTTACCCAAAGCCCCGATGTGTAATCCCTCAATGATCTCTTTTTGTGCATTGCTATCAAAACTCAGTGGCGAGGCGATGCTACTATATGTCCCAAACACCACAAGCCCCAGTCTGTCTGAGGTACGTTTGTCTATAAAACCAGAGACGACCTCTTTGACCACCTCTAGGCGTGTTTGCTTGTAGGCTTTTGGGTTAAACCCATAGAGGCTCATAGAACCACTGGTATCTAAAGCAAGCACGATGTCAAGGGCATCATTTTTAACCGTGTCGATACGTTTGATATACACAGGGTAAGCCATTGCGATGATGGCAAAGCTTAGCATCCCCCAAAGTAAAAAGGCATCCATACTACGTTTGGGCGTGGGTTTGTTTTTGAGCCATTGTGTGTGGGGCATGTAGTAGCTGTTTTGTTTGTGAGATTTATAGCGATGCAACACGATAAATAAAGGCAAGAGCAAAAGAGCATAAGGGTACACCAAGCTAAACATCTTTGTTCCCTAGCTGTGCTAAAAATGTTTGTATCTCTTTTTGTATCTCTATGGGTAGAGGTAGTGTCTCTTTGTGATACTTGTAGGGTGTGAGTGTGCTAATGAGGTGCTGTAACATCTCTTTCTCCTGCACAGTACGTACTACAAACTTACCATAATAGCCCAATTGATGGGCAGTCCGTTTGCTGTCATTGAAATCGCAGTGGTTTAAAATGTTGAGGTAATACGGGCGTGTTTTTTTCTTTTTTCTTTTCGTCCATCGCCAGAGTGCATAGAGTAAAATGAGGATGATTATACATACTATACTCCCCAATTTTACAAAGTACGCAGTGGTATTTATGGCGGGGAAGATGTCGTTTAATTGCATCGTGGGACTTAACGTATTTTCTGTGATGGATAATACTTTATAGATTGTATAGGTATAGGTATTATGATTTTCATAGTGTTATTATAGTTAGTCCGTGTAAAAATTATATAAAATTTTTATTATTATAAATTATTATGTTTTTACATAATATTTACACTTAAAATATATAATCCTAAATTATCCTTTCTGGGGTAAAATTAAAGTTTAGAAGGAGCGTAAAAGATGACAAAAACATCTATATTAAAATTGGGTTTGATTGTACCATTTTTATTGATGGGAGAACAAGCACAGGCAGCCAATTGGCTCATGTTGCAAGGTACACAACCAGATACAGTTGCACCCAAAGGTGTAAAAGTACCATACCGTAGTAAAAAACCAAAAATTTGGGGGTTTATACAGACCAATTACAAGAGTGATAATGGGGGAACACTCATCAAGGGTGGTAAGAACAAAACACCATTTTCATACTTGGGACCAGATTTGTCTGACCAACAAGGATTTAATGTATTTAGAGCACGTTTGGCTGCACGTGGTATGGCAGACAGTGAAAACTTAGTCAACTACTTTTTTATGACAGAGTTTGGAAATGGTGGAGTAAACAATCTAGGTGGGCACAGTGAAGTCGCTACCTATCTCACAGATGCATCTGTAACATTAAAACATATCCCTTATGCCAAAATACGTTTTGGACAATTTAAAACGCCTGGTAGTGAAGAAGGGTTACAAGCTGTTTTTGTATCACCCTATATAGAGTTTACCACTATGACTAACCAACAACAGTTAGAACGCCATGTAAGTGATGTGGGTATAGCACAAAAGGGTAAAGCTGCAGGAGGCGCAAAAACGATACATTATACCAGTACAAAAGTAGACCAACCAATCGGTGCGTTTAGAGATTTGGGTATTCAAATATTTGATACCGTGAAGATACAAGATGATTGGAGTGTGAGTTATGCTTATATGTATGGTAATGGTACAGGTCTTTCACATGTGAGTTCTACAGAACAAGCGACAAACTATGGGTACTTGGCAGTAGAGAAGTCTTTTGGTAAAGGGAGAGGTTATTATACAGAATCTATGAAATTTTATGCATGGGGTCAGGATGGAAAGCGTGTTTTACATTCACATGATGGTACGAACATTAGTCAAATTGATGCCAACCGTAAACGCTATGGTCTAGGTATGACCTATTATCATAATGGCATACGTTTTGAAGCCGAATATATGAAAGCAAAAGGTATGATTTTTACAGGTGCAAAAGATGTTGATGCGAACCCAAGTGCAGAAGATTGGCAGTTCCAGTTTGCAGTAGGTGATGAAAATGAAGCAGACGGTGGATATGTTAATTTGCAATACGAAATCATTCCTAAAAAATGGGAAGTATTTGCAAAGTATGATTATGAAAATCGTTTAACAAACGATAAAAAAGGTGAGCGTGATTTTACCACACTTACACTGGGTACATCTTACCACTTTAGAGGGCCAACACGTATTGATTTGAACTATTTGATAAGAAATGCAGATGCACCAAATAATGCAAAAGCACAAAAGGTGTTGGATAATTTTGGAAATCGTATTGCTGTGCAAATAACAGCTGCATTTTAATAAAAATAAAGGATAAAAAATGAAATTAAAAAACACACTATGGACATCTATAGCTTTGGCTATGGTACTTACTTTGCCAACTATGGCTAAAAATGAAAAAAAAGAGGATGTTGTGAAAATTGTATATCAATGTGATTTTCCTGATGCAAAACGTATACATCTTATGTTGAACACGCTTAATAATGTGGTAAAGTATTATCAAAAATCATTACAAGATTATGAACTAGATGTAGTGGCACTAGGACCCTGTCTGCAGTATGTTATGAAGGACTTTAAAGATACAAAGTTTGTGAAAAAGCCTTATATTACCAAAGGAGGTCCAGTAGGAAATGGAACTATGGGACGGTTTAAATCACTTGTCTTAACAGCTGGAGACAATTTGAAAATATTTGCATGTCAAAACACAATGAAGAAAAAACATGTAGATGCCAAACAAATTGCTGATTATGTACAATTAACACCTTCTGGTATTATCAAAATTGTAGATTTGGAACGTGATGGGTTTGCTTATATTAAAATAAAGTAAACTTTCTTAAGAAGTCTTTGGGCTTCTTAGTCTATTTCAATCTGTTGTAAAATCGCATCAATGATGTCATCACTGGACACATCCTCTACCTCTGCATCGTAGCTGAGTACGATACGGTGGCGTAGTACCTCTTTGGTACATAGAGCGATGTCTATGGGGCTAACTTCTGTCTTGCCTCGCAAGTAGGCAGAGGCTTTGGAGGCTTTGATGAGGTCTATACTCGCCCTTGGGCTTGCCCCAAACGCTATACTGTTTTCTAGTGCTTCTAGCCCATATTTTCTAGGCTCACGTGTGGCAAAAATAAGTTTGATGATATAAGCAGAAAGGGTAGGCTCTATGTGTATCTCTTTTACCTCTGCTTGCATCGCTTGGAGTGTTTCTGCATCGATGACCTGTTCTATAGGAGCGAAGCTTTGGTTGGCTATCTTGGTGGCTATCTCAAACTCTTCTGCTTCTGTGTTGTAGCCTACAAGGGTTTTTATCATAAATCTATCGAGCTGTGCTTCTGGTAGGCTATAGACTCCCTCTTGGTCTATGGGGTTTTGTGTGGCGATAACCACAAAAGGTGAGGGCACAGCGAAGCTATGGTCACCTATGCTCACTTGTTTCTCTTGCATGACTTCAAGCAAGGCAGAGTGTACTTTGGCTGAGGCTCTGTTGATTTCATCACAGAGTAAGAGATTGGTAAATACAGGCCCCTGTTTAAGTACAAAACTCTCCGTTTTAGGGTGATACACTTCTGCCCCCAAGATGTCAGAGGGCAATAAGTCAGCCGTAAACTGTACCCGTTTAAATTCCAAGCCTAAGGCTTTGGCTAGAGCATTGACCGCAGTGGTTTTGGCTAAACCAGGAAGCCCCTCTATGAGTATATGCCCTTCACTGAGCAAGCCTATGAGTAGGGCGTTGATGAGCGTGGAGTGCCCTATGATGTGTTTAGTGAGTTCTTGTTTGAGTGTGTCTATGTGTTTTTTCATGGTACGAGTATAGTTGCTTTGTATAAAAATAGTGTAAAAAGAAAGATTTTATATAAAATTTACAAAAATAAGTTAAGATATAGATAAAACTGTTTTTAGGAGTGAAACACCATGTATAAGAGATTGAACAACATTGCATTTTATGCGATGTTTTTTATTTTATTGGTGTTGTTCTCTTCGGTTTTTTTCTTTGTTCAAAATGACAATAAAGAGAAACTTGTCTCAGTGAGTGATCGTATTGTCAAAAATTTTCGTGAAGGGCTTGATTATGAGATGGTTGATTTGCTCTCCTTCTCTTTGGCGCTTGCAGAAGATGGTGCGTTAAAAAATGCGCTTATTTCAGAAGATGAAGAGGAGGGATATGCGATTCTTTCTCATATCTCTGAGCGTTTTAAAAAATATACCCACTTAAAATCTTTACATATTCAGGTATTGACTCCTGAATTTTTCATATTTGCGCGCAGCTGGGGGCAAGGGTTTGAGGGGATGCCTATTTGGTGGTTTCGTGATGATTTAGAGACATTGAGTAAAAACAGTGAACCTAAAGTGGGTATGGAGACAGGACGGCTTTTGACTTTTAAGGCCACGGTACCCATACGTAGCGGATACAAGATATTGGGATATTTGGAGGTTATTAAATTTATCGATACCTTTGCGTCCAAATTACGTAAAAAAGGGATAGAACTTGTGGCACTGATGGATGAAAAGTATTTGAAGCAGGCATCCTTGATGCGTGATTTTCCTGTGGTGCACAACTATGTTATCTCCAACCAAAATTTTAATCGCCAACTTTTACCTGCCATAGAGATGCTTGACTGGGATGATTTCTCCTCTAAAGGATATATCTATAAAAATGGTATGTTGTATCTTAATGAACCTATGTATAACGGAAAAGGCAAACAGATCGGTATCTATATGCTTGTTGTCTCAGAGGATGCTTTGAAAAAATTTGAAAATGAAAATGAACATATCTCTTTTTTCTCACAATTTTCAGATGAAGATATACAAAAGGTAGTCAAAGCATGGAGCGAGCCTTATGGAAGCTTTAAAAATAAACATGACAGAGATTTAATAGAGCTTTTGCCCAAATTGCGAAAAGAGGACAAAGTGCAACTGGAGTTCAAAGCAAGGTCTGCATTGCGAACCTACACAAAAGAGGAGTTGATTGATATCATACTTGATACCAAACACAAAGAGAAGAAAGTAGGAGAGATTCAATGAAAATATTGATTTTGGAAGATGAGACAGTGTTGGCACTGAGTATGCAAGAGTTTTTAGAAGAGAGTGGATATAGTGTGAAATGTTTTGCAAGCTCTGATTTGGCGTATGATGCGATTTATGAAGAGTCTTTTGATTTATTGCTCTTGGATGTGAAAGTGCCAGGAGAATATAGTGGTTTTGAAATGCTTGAGAGATTGCGAAAAGATGGTAAAAAAATACCCGCTATTTTTATCACCTCTTTAACAGATATTGATGATTTGAGCCGTGGGTATGAGTGTGGTGCTTGTGATTATATACGCAAACCTTTTGATTTGGCAGAGTTGAAATTACGTTTGGAACAGGTAGTGAAATTACAATGTTTTGCTACGAATGAAGAGATTATAGAGTTGCCTCATGGATATACCTATGATGTCACAAAGATGAAGTTGCTATTTCATGGTAAAGGTGTTGCATTGGGTAAAACAGAGACCAAAATACTTGAGTTGCTTATTAGGCAGCGTGGTGCAGTGGTAAGCTGTGAGATGTTTTGGGAGGAGGTTTGGGGAGAGTGGGTTGACTCTGCCAATATACGCGTACAAGTGGGTAATCTACGAAAGAAACTTGAAAAAGATTTTATTAAAAATGTACGTGGATTAGGATATAGCATTGATTTTTAATACGGAATCTTTTGCCAAAAAATATGCCTTGAGATATACGACTATTTTGGCACTCCTTTTGATTGTGCCTCTGTTGATTTATGTCTATCTTTTGTTGCAGATTGATGAAGCAAAAGTAAAACTTTCGCTCGAAAATCAATCAAAGCAGATTATCCGTGCCATGCAACATTATGACAATAGTGAAAAAGTGTTTCATTTTCCACGCTACCAAAAATATACGGCTGCTCTATATACTGCAACATATCAAACACTCTTTTCTTCCTTGACTTTTACCCCTCATGCATATACAGTGGGATTTCATAAACAATATAAACATTATTACACTATTTATCCTCTGCCTGATGGATACTATTTTGGGGCCAAATACCTATTGGTATCTACCAAACATATGGCAAATAAAATTTACTATTTTGCTGCGTTGGTGATGATGGCAATTGTTTTATTGTTGTATGCTTTTTCATTTCTTTTGCTTAGAAATTTTTCTAAACCTTTTGAAAAGCTCAACACACAGTTAGATAACTTTATCAAAGACTCCATGCATGAAATCAATACCCCTTTAAGCATTATCAATCTCAATGCAGATCTTTTTGCCAATAAGTATGGAGATAATAAATATTTACAACGAATGAAAGCCGCATCCAAGACCTTGGCAACGATTTATAATGATATGGATTATTTGGTCAAGCAGGGGCATGTAAAGCGTACCTATCAAGAGATTAATTTAGGTGAGTTTATTCAAAACAGAGTAGATTATTTTCAAGAGGTTGCGCACCTTAAAGAGATAGAACTTCAAGCAAACATTGAAGAGGATGTGATCTATCTCTTTTCTAAAACAAAGCTGCAACGTATTGTAGATAATACCATCTCAAATGCTATCAAATACAGTTATCATAACAATAGAGTGGATATCTCACTCTATACAAAAAAAGATCTCATTATATTTAGCGTACAAGATTATGGTGTAGGCATAGAGAATGTAGAGAAGATATTTTCAAGGTACTACCGTGAAAATCAATCCAAAGGCGGTTTTGGTATTGGACTCAATATAGTAAAACAAATTGTTGATGAAGAGGGCATAGACTTAGAAGTTACTTCTACAGTAAATAAAGAAACTATTTTTAAATATTATTTTTACAAATAAACATTTTTTACATTTTCTTTACACTAAAGTGTTATGATTTTTTTTGAAACACTAAAAAAGGAGTATGAATGCATACGAAAATAAAATGTTTAGCACTAACAGCAACATTGTTTTTATCGGCATCACTATATGCAGTGGATTTAACCAAAGCTTACGATATGCCAGATGCAAGCAAGATGATCAAAAAAGATTTGTTTCCAGAGGCAAAGAAATATACGATGCCTAAAAGTTGTAACCTTAATGATGCAGCTGCAATAGCAAGAGGAAAATATATGTTCCATAACCTTAATGGTAAAAAAGCCAAAAAGCCTGCACCGGAAGGTCTGGTCAAATTTACTATGAAAAAAGGCAAAGATGGAAAGATGAAAAAGAAGTTTAAGCAGTTTGGTAACTGTGTTGCTTGCCACAACATCGAAGGTGCAAAAGGGGCTGGTAATATTGGGCCTGATTTGACAGGCTATAAAGCAAACTTTATCGATACAAAAGCAAGAGATGCACAATTTGTTTATCAGAAAATTGCTGATCCTAGAATAGACAATCCAAATACACACATGACTGTCAACCTAACCACTGGACTCTTTACACCTGAAGAGATTTGTGATTTTACAGCCTACATCGTATCAAAAAAATAATCACCAAGGAGAAAGAATGAAAAGAAGAAATTTTTTAAAGACAATATGTGCAGCATCTGCTGTAGCAGCCGTGACAACACCAAGTATGGTTTTGGCGAAAGAGGCAAAGCCCAAAGGAGCAAATGCACTCTCTTATGATGCTGCGGTAAAAGCGATTACTGGAGGAAAAGCTGTAACCAAAAGCGACAAAGTTTCACTGACTGTACCAGAGATTGCAGAAAATGGTGCCGTCGTTCCTGTAAAAGTGAATGTGGAATCTCCTATGACAGAGACTGATTATGTGAAAGCAATCCATATTCTTACTACCAAAAATGGTAATGCAAGATCGGCAGATGTGATGCTTACGCCTATGAATGGCAAAGGATATTTTGCGACACGTATTAAATTGGGTGGGACACAAGATATTGTCGCATTGGTAGAGATGAGTGATGGTTCATTTCTCAAAGCCTCCAAATCAGTTAAAGTAACGATTGGTGGGTGTGGTTGATAGCCACCTGTATAAGAGATAAGACAGATATAAAAAAGCATAATTAAAGGATACAACATGGCAGAAGCTAGAAAATCGATGATTAAATTCAAACCTAAAAAGTATAAAGTGGGAGATACGATAAAAGTAGATTTTATTGTCATACACCCTATGGATACAGGCATTAAAAAAGATAAAAAAACAGGAAAAATTAAACCCGCACATTACATAGATAATATTACTTTCTCTTTGGATGGTAAACCATTTACTACTATGAAAGTATGGGAGACAGTTTCTACAAACCCTTACTTTTCAGTAAACTTGAAAGTAGCAGGTAAAGGAAAAATTACTGTAGATTACACAGATAACATGGGTGAGAAGAACTCTAAGAGCAAAAAACTTAAGCCAAAAGGATAAGTCATGAAGAAAACACTATTATCACTTGCTTTTTTAAGTACGATGGCGATGCTTCAGCTCAATGCTGGTGAGCAGTTTGCTATGAGTGACTCAGATAGAGCAATGTACAAAGAGATGTTAGAAAACAATCCTGCCGACATTTACGTGGAAGAGGGTGGAGAGATGTTTGAGGAAAATCTAGGCGGAGAAGAAGCTTTAGCTAAATTCTTAGGTGTTTCAGAAAAAGAACTTCCCAAATATATTGCCGGTTTTCCAAGATACATTAAAAAACTTGGCAATGTTGTAGGTATAGACCAAGTACTACAGGCAATGCAGGTAGAACAAGGCAAAAAGAAAACAAAACTCAAGTCTGGAAAAATGTTTTCTATGCTTGCTTATGTGAAATCGTTGGCAAACGATGAAGTGCCTAATATTGATACTACTGAACCACATGAAAAAGAGGCATATGAACTCGGAAAAAAGACATTTATGACAGCACGTGGAGGCAGAGGACTCTCTTGTAACTCTTGTCACTCGGCGGATATTGTTGGGCAAGTACTCAGAACACAACCGTTACCTGATTTGGGTGAGGTAGCCTCAGGTGCTACATGGCCGGCGTATCGTATGACAAAGTCAAGTCTTAGAACTCCACAAAGAAGATTTCAGGGATGTATGAAAAATGCATTGCTTAAAGTCATCCCTATTGGTTCCAAAGAGATGGTAGCCTTAGAAGTATATGTGACAAAACTTGCTCAGGAAAAGGGCAAAAAAATAGCCATCCCTGGCCTAAAAAGATAGAGGTACCCAATGGAAATAGATAGACGAGACTTCCTTCAGATAGCATCTGCACTAGGTTTAGTGGGTGCAGCTGGAGGGACAAATCTTTTTGCAGGTGAAGCTGCAAAAGAAAAAATAAAAAAACTCAGTTTCTCTGATGTGGTTGATTTTAAAGCAAAAGGCAAGGCAACCATTTTGCATTTTTGTGATTTGCATGCACATCTTAAGCCACTCTATTGGAGAGAGCCTTCTACGTTGATTTCTGCTAAAAATTTGGTGGGAACACCTGGTTTTATTTGTGGAGAGAGTTTTCAAAAGTATTATGGTATTCAAGCAGGCTCTTTAGATGCTTATTTTGATACCTATAATGATTTTACAGAGCTGGCAAAGAAGTTTGGAAAAATGGGTGGTATTGCGCACATGAAACCTATCATTGATCATGTAAAAAAAGAAAGAGGGGCTAAAAATGTCATTCTTCTTGATTCTGGTGATACATGGCAAGGTACTGCTGTTGCACTCAAGACCAAAGGTGAAGCGATCGTTGATGCACAAAACTATTTGGGTGTGGATGTGATGGTGGGTCACTGGGAATTTACCTATGGTAAAGAGCGTGTACACGAGCTTATAGGTAAGCTCAAAGGTGATTTTATTTCACAAAATGTGATAGACAATGACCCTTTCTCTGATGATTTTGAAGAGCTTATCTTCCCTCCTTATACCATCAAAGAGATTGGTGGAGCAAAGATAGGGATTATCGGACAGTCTTTCCCATTCACCTCTACAGCAAACCCTAAGAAGTTTACAGAGGGGTGGAGTTTTGCCTTGCGTCATGAGTCTTTACAAAAGTATGTAGATATGCTTCGTAAAGAGAAAAAGGTAGATTGTGTGGTAGTACTCAGTCATGATGGTTTCTCTGTCGATCAAGAGTTGGCCAAAAAGGTAAAAGGTGTGGACTTTATTTTGAGTGGACACACCCATGACCCTAGCCCAGAGCCTATCGTGGTCAATGATACAGTGATTATTATTTCAGGAAGTCACGGCAAATATATCTCCAGACTTGACTTGGATATCAAAGATAAAAAAGTCGTAGATTATAGCTTTAAGCTAATGCCGGTGGCTTCTCACCTCATACCTGCAGACAAAGCAGGTGAAGCACTGATTGCCAAATGGTATAAACCTTTTGAAAAAGAGCTCAATGAAGTACTTGGTACTACCAAAGGACTCTTGTATAAACGTGATACCTTCTACTCTACTTTCGATTCGCTCATTGGTATGGCTATCAAAGATGAGATGAAGTGTGATATTAATTTCAACCCAGGATATAGATGGGGTACTACTGTGCTTCCAGGTGATCCAATTACCAAAGATAATGTCTATGAAATGACAGCGATTACCTATCCGGAAGTCTATACATTTGATTTAAAAGGCGAAGTCATCTACAAGCTGATGGAAGATATCGCAGATAATGTCTTCAATGCCAATCCACTTTTGCAACAAGGTGGGGATATGAGTAGGATTACCGGTGCAAGTTATAGCATCAAAATTTCTGCACCATCTGGCAAACGTATTTCTGATTTTATGATAGGAGGTAAACCAATAGATATGAAAAAAACATATCGTGTATCATCTTGGGGTGGTAACTTGCAAAACGTAGGTGAAAACCTGGATGAAAAAGCGATACGACCCGTCTATGAAGTAGTCTCTGACTATATTCGCAGACAAAAAGTGATTGACATTCCGATGGAGTCAAATGTCAAAGTGTTAGATATGGATTGTGGTTGTCCGGTGAAAGGAGCGACCTGTTCATAGAAAATAAAACCGTGCCTCATCTCTTTGTTTTGAAAGTATTGTTAGTCTCTTTGTATCCATAGAGTTGGGGCACACTTGGTTTGTGAATTATCACATCAACAGTATAGCAAATTAATTTTTTATTTTTAGAAATATTTTTAAAAGTATCTCTAAAGGTGAAAATATAATAATAAGGAACAAGGAGAAAATAATGAAAAAGGGAATGATACAATTAAGCCTCGTAGCAGGTTCAATGTTGCTTGCAAGCAATGTTGCCATGGCAGGGGGTGATATAGCACCAGTAGAGCCTATGGTACAAGCTCCCAAGAAGGCGGCTGCACCATCTCCTACAAAGCCTAAACGTCAAATGAGAGGCAATATGACACTTAAGTACAATGTACTTCCTGGAAGTGTAGAGAGTATAGGAGATATGTTCTCTCAAGGTGTTTTTTATGGAAGAGTTAGATCCAATACATTTTATTGGGACTGGAAAGATGAAAAACCAGGTAAAAGAAAAACCAATAAAGCATGGGGACTTGGTGGAAGTCTCATTTATAAATCAGCAGTACTCAACGGACTGAGCTTTACTTTGGGATACTATGGATCACTTAATCCTGATTTCTTTAGAGAAGACAGTGCAGATGTAGGACGGGTAAAAGCAGGTAAAGATACCTTTAGCAGATATAAAGTCAAAACAGGCGGAGGCTTTGGTATTCATACGATAGCACAAGGTTTCCTAGAATACAATAATGGCACCATTGATGCACGCGTAGGTCGTCAACTTTTTGAATCTGTCTTTACGAAATCTAATGATACCAAAATGATTCCAAACAGTTTTGATGGTGTCACAGTTGCAGCAAAAATAGCACCAAAAACAAAATTTAGAGTAGCCTACTTTACGGCACAAAAGCTTCGTGACCATGAGAATGCACATGATGTAGTGACATTTAAAGATGCAGCAGGTGAGAGCTGGGCAAACAATGATGATTCTGCTATCCATAAAGGACTCAACTATAATGCCTTTGTTGCAGCCGGAGAAGATACAAAGCATAAGCTCTATTTGGCAGACTTTAGAACAAAATATATGAAAAATCTTGACTTGACATTGAGTTATCTGCAAGTACCAGGGATTGTGAAAGATTTTGTGGCAGAAGCACACTATAAAATTCCACTGGGACAAAGTGGATGGGCACTGCGTCCAGGTGTGAGATATTTCCTACAAAAAGATGATGGAGGAGGTGCCATAGCAGGCAACAAAAACCTTAAAGGTAAACCGCTTACAGGATATGCGGCAGGTGTAAATGGCTCTATGGACTCAAGTTTACTGAATGCAAGACTTGATCTAAAAATGCCGAATAAAAAAGGTTTCTTTAGATTTGGATATTCAAAAGTAGAAGACAAAGCGGATATTTTTGCGCCATGGAGAGGTTTTCCTACAGGCGGATTTACCAGAGCAATGGCACAATATAACTGGTATGCCAATACCACAACCTATATGGCTAGAGCAGTTTATAAATTTACACCAAAATTTAAAGCCAGTGTAAGGTATGCAATTCAAGATTTCGATGATGCAAAAACTGGCGTACAGGCTGATAGTAATATTGTCCATTTGGATACATGGTATAACTTCAGTAAAAATTTCCAAATGAAAACACGTATAGGTATAGTGAGTGCCGATCCGGGAGCTACAGGAAAAGCAGATGTCTCATACAATGAATACCGTTTAGAGTTTAATTATCTCTTTTAATAGATGCTAAAATTTGTTATTTTCTTTGTTTTGACGCTCTGTTTGAATGCGTTTGATTACCATCTGATGCCTAAAAAGGTAGCAGGTGGTGTCTATTGTTTTTTTGGTAAACTTGAAAACATCAGTAAAGAGAATGCAGGCAATATATCAAATAGTTGTTTTGTCCAAACAAAAGAAGGATTCGTTGTCATTGACAGCGGTCCTACGTATGCGTATGCTTCTCAAGCCTATGCACAGATGCAAAAAATAGCAAAACTTCCTGTAAAATATGTCATTATTACTCACGACCATGATGACCACTGGCAAGGAAATAGTTTTTATAAAAGTAAAGGTGCTTTGCTCATAGGTCCACGGACGTATGAGCAAAATGTCGTTGCAGGTATGCAGACTCGCATAGGTAGGATATTGGGAAAAGAACTGTATGGAAAGACGAAAATTGTAAAACTAGATACAGTAGTTGATAATAATCTCACTTTAAATATAGGTAAGGAAAAGTTTGAGATAAAGCAGCTTGAAAAGGTAGCCCATACTAAAGGTGACTTGATTGTTTATCTGCCAAATAAAAAAGTCTTGTTCTCAGGTGATTTGGTTTTTAACGGCAGACTTACCTCTTTAAGAGATGGTTCACTCCTAGGTTCATTGGATGCACTAAAAAAGATAGATGCCTATCATGCAAAAGTGATTATAGGAGGGCATGGATATAAAACAGATGAAAATGCAAGCAAAGCATTAGAAGCGTATTTGGGTGAAATGCAAAGAGAAGTACAACAGGCACTAGATGATGACGTAGGCATGGAAGAGATTATAAAAAAAGTTTCGATGCCCCATTACAAAGATGTGAAACTTTATAGTGTTTTACATGCACGTAATGTATTGGATGCCTATAGAGAACTTGAAATGTTAGATGAGGATGATGAATGAAAATTTTAGTATGGGTATATGTACTGGGTGTTATGTTGCTTGCAGATGAGGGGAAAATGTTATTTGAAAAACACTGTGCCTCTTGCCATACACCTTTTATCCCTATGTCAAAGCTCAAAGAGAATTTTTTAGACCATAACAATACACTGCTACATCTCAAAGCCCCTACACTTAATCAACTCTCTTATAGGCTGAAGCAACGCGTGGGTGATCCGCATGGAGATGAAGAGTTGCATCGTATGGAGGTGACAGCATTTATGAGTGATTATGTCATCAAACCAGACAGAGACAAAAGTGTCTGTTTGGATGATGTTATGCAGTTTTTTAAGACTATGCCATCATTAAAGGGTACAATATCACAAAAGGATTTAAATCTTATAGGAGACTATTTGTATGATTTTGACAAAAATAGAGTGGCAAAAAAAGGTGTGCATTTTCAAGGTTTTGAAGAGGCACTCATACGTGCCAAAAAAGAGCATAAAATCATTATGATAGAAGCTATGAGTAAAGAGTGTCACTTCTGCCGCAAAATGGAACATGAAGTGATGACAGAACCTGATGTTATGCAGAAGATAGAGAAGGATTTTATTCCTGTGAAGATTGATATATCTTTGCATACACTGCCACTGGGCTTAACGACAGAGGTGACACCAAGCTTCATTTTTGTAGATGAGAATGCTACTATTATCAAAAATGTACCGGGGGCATGGGGTAAAAAAGATTTTCTTTTATTGCTTCAGGAAATAAAACAGAAGGATAAAAAATGATAAAAATACTTATGGTATGTATTGGCTTGTTGGGCACTTACAGTTTCGCAGAAACAGAATTTGCAAGCCCCAAACCTGCGATAGATCATCAAAGACACATTGTTTTTTCTATTGATAGTTTTGATCTCAAAGAGGTCAATCATGTATTGAGTACGATCAATAATGTGATTAAATTTTATAGACCAGAAAATACAGAAGTGGTGGTTGTCGCATACGGTCAGGGGATTAAAGCGCTTTTAAAAAATGGCAATAAGGAGATACGTACAAGAATTGAAGCACTAATGACCTATGATATAGAATTTGTTGCGTGTGAAAACTCTATGCGTACCCTTAAAATATCTAAAAAAGAGCTACTCGATGATATTTCTTTTGCTACTGCGGGTATAGTGGAAATTATTGAACGTAAATTGCAAGGGTTTACCTACATTAAATTGTAATTTACATATTTTTTACACTATAGAGATATAGTTATACATCAATATTTAAAGGATGTATGATGAAAAAAATTATCATGTTACTTGTAGCTCTACTGAGCTACAGCTTTTCTGCTACTAACGGAGATATACTTCTCTACAAAATAGCTAATAAAGACCATAAAATTACTGCCCAGACTTTGGCAGATGGTCTAACTGTAAATGGCTATGTGGTTGCCAAGAATCAAGATATGAACGGTCCGTATCAAAAACAGTTTAAAACCACTACTTTTGAGAGTTATAACCTCATGTCTGTCTATCATCCAGACACTTCTGTAGCCTTGGTACCCAAGTATGCAAAAAGTGGCATTTTCACTCCATTTTCTATAGCAACCTACCAACGTAAAGGGGAAGATGATTTTTATATCGCACTACTTAGTGCTTCTGCCCAAGAAAATATCTTGAAAGTAAAAGATACGCTCATTACAAAATTGGAAACGCTCAATAAAGAGACAATCCATAAGATACTACCAACGGCAGTTGAGACTTCATTGCCTTATTCAAATATTCCTACGGATAAAGCACTTTATACCAAGTATTCATTTGAGGTAGAAGATGCTGATGCGATGGAAGCGCGTGGCGACCTCATGATGATGATGGAGAGTGGCATGAAGCCTAGCGGATTTGTGGTTGCTAATTATATAGATTTTAATAAAGTGCTAAAAGAAGAGAAACATGAAGAGTATATGTTTTATGATGCCTATTCACTTTGTAAACTAAAAATCATTTATGAACTCTCAAAAAATAAGCCAGAAGCAGGGGCATTTGCACCCTGTACTATGGTAATATATCATAAAAAAGGAAGCAATAAGACGGAAATAGTCACATTAAGTATAGAAAACCTTACGTCGACATTGGCGATTAAGGATAAAAAATTATTAGATATGCTTGTCAAAGCACAAGGAACAATGAAAAGTATTATTGAAGATGCTGCAGAATAAAATGAAATTAAAAGGGATTTAATAGAATGAAATTGTTAATTAAAGGGATGCTTTGTGCATCATTGGTGATGAGTACAGTTGTTGCAAAAGAAGCGATAAAAAATGATGTAAAAAAGCTTGCAGTTGCGCAAAGCAGTGATATTGAAATTATAACATCTGAAAATAGTGATGGCAAGATTACACCTCAAACAATCGAGGATACTTTTAAAAAAGCCGGATTTACTATTTCTGCAAACAGAGATATGAATGGGCCTTTCAAAAAACAGTTTAAAGAGTCTGGGTTTGATACCTACAACCTATTTACTTTTTATAAGGCAGACGCAGTATTGGAGCTGGTCAAAAAATATCCAAATGTAGGTCTCTTTGCACCGATGAGTATGTCTATCTATACAAAAAAAGGTGAAAAAACAATTTCTGTATCCTCTTTAACAGCCAAAGCGATGGCAAAGATTATGAAAGCCCCAGAAGATGATGCTACACTGCAAGCATTAAGAAAGCTTGTCAAAAAAACACTGCAACAAGCGATGCCAAAAGGTACATTCTCTTCTCCAACATACAAGGTGCAGGCACCTATAGGAGAACTCGTAACACGTTTTTCTATGGAGATGGACAAGGATGAATGGGAAGATGAATTAGATGAGTTTAAGATAGGATTTGAAGGAGAACTCGCTCCTCATGGTTTTGTGATTGCAGGCTTTAATAATTTGGGTGATGAATTTGAGGATGCAAAATACAATGCGTATGATTTTTATGAAGTCTATTCTATTTGTAAACTGCCAGTTATCTATACGATTGCCAAAACACATCCTGAAGCAGGAGCTTTTGCACCATGTTCACTCTATTTGAACAAAAAGAGAGGCAATACTATGATGCATGTTGGTTTTCCTTCTGTATATAATTGGATTTCATCTATGGCTATTGAGAATAAAAAAGATATTGAAGTTTTAAAAAATGCACAAACTGGAATGCAAAAAATCCTCACAGGCTTAACAGAATAAATAATGCACATTCCTAATATGAAGTTCTATAAATAGTATTTATCAGTTTTATTGATGAATCAAGTTCTATTTGAAACATGTCAAGAAAAAGTTTGGTTTTATAGGATGAAATAACCGTGATTTAAAGCAAAGTTGAATAATATAAATTTATGCGTAAATCAATATTCCATTAGGATAATTGATGCTTATATGTATTATAAGTTAAGCTAAAATTTAAGGAGGAAGCATGAAATTAGGTTTCTTAGTTGACCTTAACCTATGTATGGGTTGTAAAGGTTGTGAGGTAGCTTGTAAAGTGGAAAATGAAGTACCACTCAGTACGTGGCGTTTACGTGTAAAATATATCGATATTGGGACATTCCCGGATACAAGTCGTTCTTTTACTCCATTACGTTGTAATCACTGTGAGTCGGCACCATGTGAGCGTATCTGTCCGGTATCTGCATTACATTATCTTGAAAATGGGATTGTCAATGTCGATAGTGCAAGATGTATTGGTTGTGCAGGGTGTATGATGGCATGTCCTTATGGAGCAATCTATATGGATCCAGAAACAAATACTGCAGATAAATGTACATACTGTGCACATAGAATTGAGTCTGGCATGATGCCAGCGTGTGTGGTTGTATGTCCTGTCCAAGCAAATATCTTTGGAGATATTGAAGATGACAACAGTAATATTTCTCAGTACATTATGGAACACCAAGGTGCTGTACAAGTACGTAAACCTGAAAAAAATACGAAACCTACACACTTTTATGTAGGTGGAGGTACACAGACACTCGATCCACTAGCGCATGAGAGACTTGAAGGCTATGGACTCTTTAACAATGTGACACATCTTGAAGCCATTGGTGATAAGCATCATAGTGTACTAGATAGATTCTTGGCACCGTTTGAGAGTGAAGAGAAGTATGATAACAGAAGTTTTGTGGACTTTGATAACAAAGACTACAAATCAGAGTTAACACAAGGAGATAAGTAATGGAAAGTACAATTCACGCAACACAAGCTGTAGTTAGCTTAGATGTAGCACTTCCAGGTATTATCTGGGGTTGGATGATTACGCTTAATATGTGGGCAAAATCTATCGGTACAGGTGTTATTTTGGTAGGTGCATTTTTACTCTATCGACACAAGAGAGAAGAGATGCCAAATTTAAGATGGATGATGCCACTTTTAGCATTTATCTTCTTAAATATTTTCTTATTGTTTACGTTAACAGATCTTCATCAGCCTTATAGAATGGTCAATATCTTTCTTCATCCACACTGGACTTCAGCGATTACTGTAGGTGCTTGGATGGCATCACTATTCTTGCTGCTTATTACAATTATGCTCATTATTGGCGTAGGCGAAGAGCTTCCAGGTGTGCCATTCAAAGGATGTAAGCTTACTGCATGGGGACGCAATAAAGGCGGTCTTTATGATGCTCTTTTTCCATTTGTTGTATTTTTAGCGATTCCTGTAACGTTATATACTGCTATTATTATGGCAGAATCTTCAGCGAGAGAGTTGTGGCAAGCACCTGCAGAAGTGATGCAGATGATGTGGGCAGCATTTATGGCAGGTGCATCAGCACTTATTTTGGTCTCTAGCAACTGGAGTAAAGAGGCAAGACGTGATTTGGCACTGGTACTTGCTATCGCGACATTCTTCTCATTTATGATGTATATGGGTGAATATTTCTTCTCATTCAAATCAGCTGAAGGTGAAGCAACTTTAGCATTTGTACATTCAGGTGGTCCATACAATATAGAGTTCTGGTTTGGTATGGTTCTTGGCTTTATTATTCCATTCTTTATTGCTGTTGGGAACATGAAGAGTGATAACAAAACGCTATTGAGAGTAGCGGCTATTTTAGCATTGGTAGGACTATACATGGCAAAAGATGTATGGCTTAAAATTCCACAATTGCTAAACTTAAGTTAAGGAGGAGATATCTATGACTAAATCAATGAAACAAGACAATAACTTTATCGAAGGTAGAAGAAGCTTCCTTAAAGGTACAGCATATTCTGTAGCAGGAGCAACACTTGCTGCTGGTGTGTTTGAGACGATAGTGGATACCCCTGCAGCAGCAGAGGATAAAGCTTTTACCCCAACACCTAAAACACTTGCATTCTATCCACCACTTAAAGAGTGGGATTCTTTTAAAGAGCTTGATGGAGAAGACTGGAAACGTGGTGGTACAGGACGTAATGGCGTACGTAGTGAAACCAACAAGGATGGTATTAAAGTCAATGAGTTTATGCTTGTTCCAACCGTTTGTTCTAACTGTGAAGCACAATGTGGTTTGACAGCATGGGTAGAAGTAGGTACCTATAAAAGAACAGGAAATCCTAAAGATCTTTTTGTTAAAAAATATATGGGTAACCCACTTCATGCAGGTTCACGTGGTAGAAACTGTGCTAAAGGATATGCTGCACAGACACAAATGTATGATCCGGACAGAATTCCTTTCCCTCTCATGAGAGCACCAGGTAGTAAACGTGGTGAAGGTAAATGGGTGAGAACTACATGGGATGAAGCGATGGCAAAAATCGGTAAGAAGATGCATGATACGCTTAAAAAGGGTGATGAGATCTCTAAAAAATCTATCATGTATCACGTAGGTCGTCCAAATGAAAATGGTTTTGGTCACCGTGTACCACACTCTATGGGGCTTGATGGATATGATTCTCATACAAATATCTGTTCTGCAGGGGCAAGAAATGGTACACTACAGTGGGCTAATGA
>JALSSQ010000053.1 GCA_026984165.1 Sulfurovum sp. | reverse complement strand
CTATAATGCCTATGTTTCCTGGCATTTTGTACAATCTGTTTCTCTATAAAATTTAGATACTTTTTAATCACCCAGGGTTTAAAATCTGATAAAAGGGAGTGTGAGAGTGTTGAAAAATTTGTTATTAGGCAAAAAGTAAGTAACAGAGACCTGCTACCTACTATTTATTACTACCTTAATATCCACTTGCAGATATCATATAATAAAAGTACGATACCAATGGTTGTACATAAAAGATAGCTGCTACAGTTGCTATGGTTGCAAGTCCTATTATTGCCATAAGAGGTTTAGAAATATTATAATAGACAGTATCCACATCTTTAATCGGATCTTTTAAGAACATATAAACTACCAGTTTAAGATAATAGTACGCAGCAATAGCTGAGTTTAGCCCCATAATAATGGCTAACCAAATATAGCCGGCATTGACTGCTGCTTGCATCACATAAATTTTACCCCAAAAAACAGAAAATGGTGGCACACCTGCCAAAGAGAGCATGAACAGTGCCATAATCACTGCACCCATTGGCATAATTTTTATAAGTCCTGAAAATTTTTCATAAGGGTGGTCATAACGTGCATTAAATCTTCTCTTTTTGTGACGAGAAATCCATAACATAGCAAAAGCACCAAGGTTGGTAAACATAAAGAGTGCATAGTAAAGGAATATGGCCGTATTACCTTCTGTTGTATCAAATGCCATAGCTGCCATAATAAAGCCAGCATGAGAAATAGAGGAGTAAGCAAGCATACGTTTTACGTCTGCTTGAACTAACGCCATGATATTGGCTAAGGTCATAGTAAGTACTGCAAGAATAATAATGATCCATCTTACCCATTCAACACCAAGATCGATATACATTCCAAAAATTCTAATAGATACTACAAAAGCAGCTATTTTAGGTACTACTGACATATATCCTGCAAGAGGTGCTGATGCACCTTCATAGACATCAGGTGCCCAAGTATGAAAAGGAAAGAGTGAAAGTTTAAATGCAAATGCTACAAGCAATAATACAGATGAACCAAAAATACTAATCATTAGTCCTGTTTCATTGATACGTCCTGCTAACACTTCTGCCACCTTGTAGAGTTCTATAGAGCCTGTAAGCGCATAAACTACGGCAGACCCCATAGCGAAAAAACCTGCTGCCAATGCCCCCATAGTAAAATATTTGACCGCTGCTTCATAGGAATTTGATCTATTGTGTAGAGCAATAAGTGTATAGAGTGCTAACGATGCTGTCTCTATGCCTACAAAAATAAGAATAAGATTATCAGTAGCTACCATAAACTGGAATCCTGCAATCATAAACAAAAAGAGTGCAAAAAACTCTGGATAAGAATACTCATGAAAACGCTTAGAGGTTAATGCTAAAGGTACAAAAATCATCGAAGCACCAATCACCATAAGTTGTGAAATAATGGAAACACCATCAATCAACATCACATCAAAAAATCCACGTTCATTTACTGTTAAACCAAGGACCGCACCAAAGTCTATAAAAAGCATAAGAACAGTTAACATCACATAAAGTGATTTGTCTAATTTATTGTTGAATAAATCAATAATAAGAATAATCAAACCACCCGCAATCGTAATAAGCATCGGTGCAAGTGTAATAAGGTTTAGGCTTTCTAAACTCACGTTAATAGGCTGTAACATTAGTTCACCTCCTTATTTGATGTTGAAACTTTTATCATATCTTTTGCCTCTTGTGTAATGGCTTTGCCATCCATGAAATTTAACATAGCTTTTACAGAGTTGTCTATAGGTTCAAGCACAGGTTTAGGATAAACACCTAGCCAAACAACTATAAGCACTAAGGGCACCAAAGACCATGTCTCTTTATTGTTCAAATCACTTAATACTTTGTTCTCTTCTTTTGTTACAGGACCAAAGAAACTTTGTTTATATATTCGAAGCATATATACAGCACCAAGTATAATAGAAGTACCGCCCAAAATAGTCATAATTGGTGATACTTGATAAAACCCTAAAAGTACCAAAAATTCTCCTGGGAATCCCATAGTCAAAGGTAAACCTACTGCTGCCATAAGCATAATCCCAAAGATAACTGCATATTTTGGCATCACCGCAGCCAAGCCTCCAAACTCCGAAAGCAATTTTGTATGTCTTCTATCATAAATAACACCTACAAGCATAAACAATGCTCCAGAGACAATACCATGTGATAACATTTGGAATACAGAACCACTGATACCTTCTGCATTCATCGCAAAAATACCCAACATAATGATTCCCATATGAGAAACAGAAGAATATGCAATAACCTGTTTCATGTCTTTTTGAGAATATGCCACCATTGCAGTATAGATAATCATAATGAGGGACAAGACTGCCACAGGTGTAATCGCCATCACAGAAGCATCAGGAAACATTGGAAGCGAAAATCTTACAAATCCATAGGTACCCATCTTAAGAAGTACTGCGGCAAGAATAACAGAACCGATTGTCGGTGCTTGTCCGTGCGCATATGGAATCCAAGTATGGAATGGAAACATTGGTACTTTAATGGCAAAACCAATGAAAAATGCCGCAAAAAGCCAGAGTTGATAATTGACCGGTAATACCAATGCATACCAATCTGTAATAGCAAAGCTCCAAACTCCTGTAAGATTATGATAAACATATGCAACAAACAACATACCAACAAGCATAATAAGTGAGCCTGTAAATGTATAAAGAAAGAACTTAATCGATGCATATACCCTTAAAGGTCCACCCCATGCACCGATGATATAGAGCATCGGTACAAGAGAAAGCTCCCAAAATAGATAAAAAATGATCGCATCCAAAGCTACAAAAACACCCACCATTGTCATCTCTAAAAAGAGAAGTGTAACAATCATGTTTTTGATATTTGTAGTAATAGACATAGATGTCATCCCAATAAGTGTCATCAAGGTAGTCATTATAAGAATAAAGAGTGAGATGCCATCAACTCCCAAATAATAATTAACACCTATATCTGGAATCAAAGGAATGACTTCTACAAATTGCATACCTGCGTTTGACATATCAAAACTAAACCATAACCATAAAGAGAGTAAAAACTCAATCGTTGCTACTGTAATACCGTAAGCACGAGCACTTTCCTTATCTATAACAAATCCAAGCAATCCTGCAACTGCTGGGAAGAATACTAATATACTTAAAATATTTTCCATTTTTACCCCTTACACTAACATCGCTGAAATTGCAGCAATTACCAATAATACAACGCCACCTACAGCCATCCAGTTTAGATAGTTAGAAAGGTTACCTGTTTGCATACTTCTTGTACTATCACCTGTTTTATATAGTGTTTTAGCAATATTATCAACTGTTGCATCCACTATTTTCAAATCTACTTTTTCCCAGAATATTTCAGAGACTATTTTATATGGTTTTGTAATAAACTCCTCATACAATTGCGGTATATAGTATTGATTTGCCAATACTTTATATGCAAAAGAATTTTCAAGTTTTGTATCTCTTTTAAGCCCTTTAGCATATTTGACATAAGCCAATAAAATGCCTCCTATCGCAAATGCAGAGACAATCAATGTCAACCAAACAACCAAGTGGTGTGTATGTTCGCTCATGTGATACTCTGGTAAAAGGTTTGTAATAAACGCTTCGTATTGATGCATACCAAAACCTGCCACTAACGCTAAAATAGCCAATGGTGCCATTGCTATGAGCACATACTTATACATTTCATGTGGGTGGATACCAAATTCTTTATAACGTTCATCTCCATGAAAAGTTAAAAAGACTTGTCTAAAACTATAAAATGCTGTCATACCTGCAGTAATGACAAGTATAGCCCATAAGACATATGTCCCTTCATTAAACGCGGTCTCGATAATAGCATCTTTTGAAAAAAATCCAGCAAAAGGGAAGATACCGGCAAGTGCTAATGAAGCAAGTCCCATGTATAACCATGTCCAACGCATAGTTTTTTTCAATCCACCCATTTTAAAAATATCAAGTTCATCATGCATTGCATGCATTACATTTCCTGCGCCCAAAAAGAGAAGTGCTTTAAAGAACGCGTGTGCCCCAAGGTGAAAAAGTGCTATCCAATAGGCACCAAGTCCTGCCGCTGCAAACATATATCCTAATTGGGAAAGTGTTGAGAAGGCAATAATTCTTTTTAAATCTCTATTGACCAATGCCATAGAAGCTGCAAAAAATGCTACAAATGTTCCTAATGATGCAATAAAAAATGACACTTCTGGGGTCATGCTGAAAAGTGGATTTGCACGAATCACAAGGAAAACTCCCGCTGTGACCATAGTAGCTGCATGAATCAATGCTGATACTGGAGTAGGACCTTCCATCGCATCAGTAAGCCATGTATGTAGTGGAAACTGTGCAGATTTACCCATCGCACCAATAAAAAGTGCAAAAGCTGATGTAGTTAAAATCGTTTCACTAAGATAAGGAAGTTGTGCAAATACTTCATCGTATTGTAAAGAGCCTGTATTCCAGTAAATAATAAAAAGTCCAATAAGCATACCAAGGTCAGCAATACGGTTCATAATAAATGCTTCATTTGCTGCCCATGATGGTGAAATGGACGGGTTTTCTTCTCGTGTGACATCTGCTTTATGATACCAAAATCCGATAAGTAACCATGAACAGACACCTACGCCTTCCCATCCAATAAATAAACCGGCAAAGTTATCTGACATAACAAGAATCATCATTGAAAATACAAACGCAGAGAGATAAGAAAAAAATCTATTAAAACTCTTGTCATGATCCATATATCCTATAGAGTAAATATGTACTACAGTAGAGACAAGGGTGACTACCATCATCATAGTAACAGATACTTGATCAACGATAAATCCAAATGGTATATGAAGGTCTCCCGCATTAATCCAATCCATCAATCTAACATGAATTACATCTCCTGTTGTATAAAGATGTATTGCCAGTAATGCAGAAGAGATAAAAGAAATTGCCAAAAGTGACGAGGCAACAATACCTACAAATACTTGTCTTTGGCTCATACCAAACAGTGCTGCAAACAGAGAACTTACAAACGGTGCAAAAAGTGCTATATATACTAAATTTTCCATATTTATCCTCTCATATTTGCTAGGTTATCTAAGTCAAGAGAACCATGTTTTTTGTATAGTACAATTAAAATACCAAGACCAACTGCTACTTCTGATGCTGCAATAGCAATCACAAAAAAGGCAAACATTTGACCTGTTAAGTCATTGTAATAGTGAGAAATAGCTGCAAATGCAATATTGACTGCATTAAGCATCACTTCTGTTGCGAAGAAAAGCATCAATAGATTTCTTCTCCTAAGTACACCAATCAATCCGATTGAAAAGATAATCGCTGATACGATTAGATAGTGAGATAAACCTATCATTTTCTATCCTTTACTACTAAAATTTCATCATCTGCATCTAAATCTTTTGTAAGACTGTGATCCATTTTTTTACCTGCGAGTATAATCCCTGCAATCATTGCAACCAATAACATGACTGCTGCAACTTCAAATGGTACAAGATACTTTGTGAAGAGCACAATACCTACATCCTGTGCATTGCCTGCACCTTCATGAATAGGATACAATGCATGAATAGCATCAGAATGAATAGGTGCTGCAAATATCAATACCAATACCAATGCAGAAAGACCACCAAGTAAAAATACCAATGCATTGTTTGTATTTTTTTCTTTAATATCTCTTGTTGCATCAAAGAACATCATTGCAAACGAATAGAGTGCCATAATAGCACCTACATATACAATAAGTTGAACCACACCCAAAAAGTCTGCTCCTAAGATGAAGAAAAATCCTGATATGAGCACCATTGCCGAAGCAAGTGATGTCATGGCGTAGAGTACATTTTTACTCATGACAGTTACCATGAACAGTCCTATTGTTAAAGCCGAAAATAGGTAAAAGGCTATCATTTCATACATTCTACTTCTCCCTAGTACGCTAATGGCGTTTGTTTAATATTTTCATCTGCATTTGGAGATACTGCACCAAATCCATCATACTCTTGTTGTAAGTTCAGTTTGTCGATAGGTGTTAGCATATCTTCAAAAAGTGAGAAACCTGCACGTTGCTGTGAAGCATTTTCATAGCGAGGACCATGTACAATAGCAAGCTCAGGACACACTTCTGCACAATATCCACAAAAAATACAACGCCCAAAGTTGATGGTATATTCACTCACCTCTTTACGCTGATTTTCATCATAACGTGTATCCATAGCAATACAGTTAGAGATACAGATTTTTTCACAAAGTCCACACCCAATACATCTATAATGTCCAGACTCAAGCAATCTTAACATATCGTGAATGGCTCTATATCTTGGTGAAATAGGTAGCTTTTCAAGAGGATACTTAACTGTATGCATATCATTGGCAAACAATGCTTTTATCATCGATCTCATAGTGACCCATAGTCCCACAAAAAGTTCACCCTTAAAAGTTCTTTTTACTACCTGTTTAAACTGACACATAGCACCTTGAGGTGAATGTCCTGCATCCACCATAGTGTAGTTTTGTGTCCCTACATTTCTGTTTTTAAATTGTTCTAAACCCATACCTGCTCCTTATACCATCATCACTAATGCAGTAATCACAATGTTTACTACAGCCAATGGCATCAATACTTTCCAACACAACCACATCAACTGATCTGGTCTCACATGTGGCCATGCCGCCCTTACCCATAACATTAAGAAAAAGAAAAATGCAATCTTGGCCATAATAAATAGCCAACCCAAAGTACCTGCTGCATCATATCCGCCTAAAAATACTACTGCTGCAATCACAGAGACTGTAATCATGTTCGCATATTCACCAATAAAGAACATCCCCCATCGCATACCAGAATACTCTGTGGCATACCCAGAGACCACCTCTGCTTCATGCTCTAGCAAGTCAAATGGTGTTCTGTTGGTCTCTGCAAATCCTGCAATAAGAAAAAGTACAAAGGCAACAGGCTGTTTCCATACGAGCCAATCTCCAATGCCTCCTGCTTGATATGCATTAAAATCTACAAATGATAAGGAACCTACCAACATAATAGGTGCCAAGATAGAAAGTCCAGTCACGACTTCATACGACAAAAATTGTACTGCTGTTCTTGCTGCACCAATAATACCCCATTTATTTGCTTGAGACATACCTGCAAGTAGTGGACCGTACAGTCCTGCTGCCATCATACCCAGCACAAACAAAACACCGATATTTAAATCTGATGCAATCGAAGGTACAAAGGTGCCTCCCAATACCGGTATCCATGAAGGAATGGTAAAGTCTGGGAACACAGGCACTGCCGAAAGTGCAATAAATGCTGTCGCTGCTGTAATTACAGGCGCAATTTTAAAGATAAATGCATTGGCATTTTGGGGAACAATATCTTCTTTGGTAAAAAGCTTAATCCCATCTGCTGCAATCTGCAATAATCCGTAAGGACCTACGTGCATAGGGCCAAGACGTCTTTGCATGAATGCAAGCACTTTTCTTTCTATATAAGTTCCAAAACCTGCAATAGCTGATATGACAGCCAATATAATAATGGCTTTGATTAATACACCTATCCATGTTACTTCCATAATTACACCTTTCTTAATGTTACTGTTTTGTAGCGTGACCCACCAAAGAGGTCATACACGCCCTTTGCTGCTTTAAAGTCAGGTACTTTTACAATGTCACCTGTGATTTTTTCATCAGCAAGCACATCTAATGTAATGCTTCCATTGTCAAAGACAACCTCTACTTTGTTACCTAAGGCTTCAGCTTTTTCTGTACTCGCATAGAGTGCAAATGCTTCGAAAATCTCATGTGATTTATCTGTAAAGTCATTAAACTGTCTGGCCGGATTACATCTATAGGCAATCTCTCCTTCAAGTAGAGCACTTTCATCACACTTTTCCACTTCAGGAAGGTCAGTTTCAACATTAGATGTCTCAAGTCTATATCCACGATTGTCTGAACCATCATTATCAAAACTATTTGTCAAATCATCAAAGGCAATCGCTTTAAATCCTCTATCTGTTGGGAGCATTGCTGTCCAATCAATTGTAAGTTCAGGTGCTCCCACAAGCACTTTCATAAGATCATTGAGTTCATAACCATTGTACTCAACGGCCGCATTGGTAGGAAGCAGACGTTTACCTATGTTACATAATGTCCCTTCTTGTTGGTTAAGTGCTGGCATATCTAAATCACCATCACCTAAAGCAGAGAGTCTAAAGTCTCCATTTTCATTATATCCAATGGTGTAACCGCTTTGTGCATCATCAAGATCACAAATCAGTGCTACACCTAAAGCATTTGATTTCGGAGGTGTCATCACTACGTCCATATCGCATGTTGCTTCAACCAAGGCTACAAGTTTTGCAATATTTTCTGCTTTCTCATGGTAGTAGAGGTCTTCACCCAACATCATAGAGAAGTGCTCTTTTTTCTTCATCATCTTTTCAAATGCTGCATCAAACTTAGAAGCATCTCCGCCTAGAAGATCTACAAGCCCATTGGTAGTTACCGTAATCTCTTTGTCCACCATCTCTGTGACTTTTTTGGATACCTCTTCCTCTTCACCAGTCTCTTCGTTAAGTACCATCTCTTTGACAGTTTTTACCTCTTTTTCTTTAATCGTCTTTGTCTCAGTCTTTTTAAAGCTGTCGATATACTCTTTGACATCTTCAGGAAGCTTCTCTTTGTCAGCAAAGAGATCAAGTACCAAATAAAGCGCCAACTCTTCATGCCCCACCTTGTGAGTGAACACTTCTACTGTCTTCCCAAAAGTAGGAATGAGTGTATCTCCCACTGGATGGAAGTAAAGTCCTGCACCTTTATTGAGTTTTTGTACATTATTAAAGGCATATTTCATTGCAGGAGAATCGTTTCTCAGTGCTGCACCAATGGAGATAACAAAATCAGACTTTTTCATGATGGCATCTGGATCAGTTGTCCAAAGGCTGTTTCCAGAAGCGGCTTCATAATGATTAAGGAATGTTTGAAAAGCTTTCACTTCAGGGTTGTAGAGCTTCACTCCCATTTTTTCCTTTAAAGTCTGAAGCATCATCGCTTCTTCATTGGTAATCATCGCATTAAAACGTATGGTTTCTGCTTTTTTAAATGCTTCGATAGCTGCATCAAAAGCTGCTTTGTCTTTGCTGGCAGTGGTATTTTGAAAATCATAGGCAAAACGTGCAGAACCGTCAAGTGATACATAGTTCCATTCGTTGGTCACTCTATAAATTTTTTCTGTTCTATCAGTAATTGATGTTGGCTTAACCTCATAATATATCTGCGCACCATCACTTGAGTGTGCAGCCACAGCAGGTACACGTTTTAAATCCCATGCATTTGATTGATAGACAAAATCACGTGATGCCAAAGCGCCCACAGGACAGACGGCAATACACTCACCACAATCAGAACAGTTGGTCTCTCCTGTACCATTACTTGGTGCGATAACCGATTTTTGAAGCTTGTTCCACATAGAGTAGGCATCTTTTGGCATACTCTCTTTATAGCTCTTATCTAGCTCTGCTCCACCTCGTTTTGCTGTTGTAATTGCCGCATCACCTATCATATCTTTACATACCGTTGTACATCTTTCACAGACGATACACAAACCTGGATCATAGTGCAGTACCGATGACCAGTTTGTTGTTTCACGTTTGGTATCTGGAATCATATAGGACTGTGAATCAACTGCTAGTTCGAGTGTGTAGTTTTGCAACTCACACTCACCAGATTTATCACACACACCACACTGAAGTGGATGGTTTACGTCATAGACTTCCATAATAGCTCTACGCTCTGTCAATATGTTTTCGGTAGATGTAACAACTTCCATACCCTCTTTGACTTTAGCGTTACAGGCATAAACCTGCTTTCCATCTGCTTCTACAAGACAAATACGACACGCCAAAGTTGGCGAACATCTTGTCAAGTAACATATCGCTGGAATGAAAACATCATTTGCACGTGCAGCATTAAGAATGTATTCACCCTCTTTTGCCTTGTACTCAATGCCATCAATGGTGATAGAAATCATATTATCTACCGTTTGTACTTCACTCATACTAGCTCCCTCTCTTTTTATCTTGCATCATTTTTACCTTACTAAATCTGTAAGAGGATACCAAAGGGGCACTTAATCCCATATCATAAGTAGGGTTAAGTGCAATGGTTCCTTTCATAGATGTATCAATCTTAAACACACGTTTAAACGTCACACCATCAATCTCAAAAGTAACCTTATCTGCATCACTGAGTTTTGTTGCTGTTGCAAACTGCGAAGATCCCAACAAAAACGGCTCCTCTTTCAATGGTTCACACAGGTTGGTAAAAGCTGAAAATTGATCTTTTGGATTACAGATATAGACTACTGCACCATCAAAAGCATCTATCTCATCAACCTCTTCAAACATCTCTTCTACTTCTGTGTGACATACATCCAGCAGATACCCTCTATGCTCATTACCTACACTGTCAAAGTAGTCAGGCAATGCGTCAAACTCTACAGCTTTAAAACCTTTTTCAACTGGCAATGTTTTGGTATAATCAATCGTATATTCTGCATACAAACCTAAGGCATTGGCAATATCATTGAGCACATAGCCACCATACGGTTGAGCCACATGCATCGGTACAACACGCTTATCAACGGTTGTTATTGTGCCCTCTTGTTGATTGAGTGCTGGCATATCCAAATCTCCATTGCCTAATGCCGAGAGGACAACATCTGCCTCAACATTATAGCCTACCGTTTTACCTGTTGCTTTATCATCAAGCTCACAAATGAGCGAAACACCCATCGCATTACCCGCAGGTGGCACACAGACGACATTAAATCCTGCATATTTCTCTACCAATGCTAAGATTTTTGCTATCTGCTCTGCTCTTGGGTGTGCATACAGATCAGCACCTATCACCAAAGAAAAATCTTCTTTTTTAAGCATCGATTTTCTAAGTGCTTCCAGCTCCTCTTCACCCACATTGGACTCTGCGGACAGGTTACCAATGTCCAAATCATCCAAAAATGCTTTTACATTCTGTGATACATCCACATTGCGCAACAACATCTCAACAAGCAGTGCAGCTACACCCTCTTCGCTTTGAGGCTCATACTTAATAAACTGCGTAACGATATTTTTCATCTCCGCATCTTCAAGCGGATGCATATACGCTACGCGTGCTCTGTGCCACTTTGATGCCATATTAATATGATATTTGACCACAGGGGCATCATCATTAATGCGTGTGCCAAATACGATAACCGCTTTAGATTCAGAGATGCCTTTGAGCGTACCGCCAAAGAGTTTTTTACCTGTCACTGAAGCATAAGCTTGCATAAATTTTTGATACCCTCTGGCTTCACCACATATCAATTTTGCACCTGTTTGCTCTTTTATTTTTTGTAAAATGAGTGCTTCTTCATTGGAGATATGGGGCGCAAAGAGAATACTCTGAGCATTTTTTACGGCATCTACTGCATCTTCAAAGGCTTTGGTATCTTTGCTTACATTATGGTTGGCATAATCATAACCATACCTTCCTGCACCACAAAGCGAGGTAAATTCAGCCTCATTGCTCATACGATAAATTTTATCGTGTCGCACTTCATAATTCATTTGACACCCTACACTACAGTGTGGGCATGAAGATGGAATCTTCTCTAGCTCCCATGCATTGGCTCTATATTTGAAGTGTGTATCTACCAATGCACCCACAGGACAAACTGCTGCTGCCTCTCCTAAAGAGGCATAGTTTTTCTCTTGTTTGACATTGAGTATGGTAGAGGAGTAGCCTCCAAAGTGCAATTGTAGTGCTTCATCCCCTGTAATTTCAGTTGAAACTCTGACACACTTTTCACACATAATACAAAGCCCTGCATCATAACTCACATGTCCCCAATTTTGTATTGGTCTATGCGGCTCTTTGGTAGTAAAGGGTTGCTCTGCTACATCAAACTCCATAGTTTTGTTTTGTAAATCACACTCACCGCTTTGGTCACACACACCACACTCTAAGGGGTGATTGACATTATAGAGTTTCATAATGTTTTGTCGTTCTGTATAAAGTTCACTGTTATTGGTAGTAATGACTGCACCATCGGTTGCCTTCTCTTGGCAAGACAAGATCGTGCCCTCTACCCCCTCAACATTTACAACACACATACGGCATGATGCAATAGGCTTTACTTTACTAAGATAACACATGGTTGGAATATAGATATCATTTTCACGTGCTACTTCCAAAATGGTTTTACCAAAAGTACTCTTGCATTTTTTGCCGTCAATAGTGAGTGTAATCTCTTTGCCTCTGTTGATTGAATTGTGAACACCCATACTATACCGCCACCATAGATATGTAATAACAACGCATACAACGTTCCGCTTCAGAGATAGCCTCTTCACCAGTAAAGCCTAAATTGACCTCTTTTTGGTTGGTCTTACGTTCTGCCGTTTCAAGTTTTTGGCTTACTGCTCTTGGAATACCTGGCATCCAACCTGTAATTTTTTCATTTTTATCATACACTTTGAGTTTGGCCAAATGGTCTTCCATGATTTCATCATCTGTCAATGTACATTTACCATCATAGATATAACGGCTTATGACAGAGGCAGCACGTCGTGCCTGTCCTACTGCATTGACAATCGTCATAGGTCCATACTCACAGTCTCCTGCTGCAAAGAGTCCAGGACGTGAAGTCATATAATCTTTTCCATTGGTCAAAATGGAGTTCCATGAAGTCATCTCTATATTCCACTCTTCCGGCAAGATTTGTGTATCAAGCGCTTGTGAAACCGCAGGAATGAGATAATCACACTCAATCTCAAAATCTGCACCCTCTATCTTGACAAGTTGTGCTCTGCCTCCTTCAGGATCAGGTACAAGCTCATAGCGATTGACTTTTAGTTTGGTAATCTTTTCACCATCATCAAAAATCTCCTCTATTGCAGAGTGAAAGATAAACTCAACACCCTCTTCAACTGCCTCATGATACTCTTCATAGGTCGTGTTACGGATAATCGTTTTCTCATCACGTCTATAGAGCATAATAACCTTTTTTGCTCCTTCACGGATGGCACAACGTACTACGTCCATAGAGGTAAACCCACCACCAACACAGACAACAACCTTATCTTTAAGCTCATTGGATGCAGGCGAACCAATACCATATTTGTGCCACAGATTTACCTTGTCAAGCATCGCAATAGCACCCCAGTACCCTTGCATATCTGGATTTTCATTTTTGGCACGAACCTTTTTGGAGAGTCTTGTTCCAAAGGAAAGCAATGTTGCGTCATATTCTGCATCTATCTCTTTAAGACGTTTGGCATCTACTCTATGGTTATTGGTGATACTTACTGTTGGCATTTCTAAAACAAAGTCAATATCTTTATTGTATTTATCCACAGGCATTCTGTACTCAGGGACACCTACAGCTACTTCACCACCATTGACTGGAAGTTCTTCAAAGATATCGACCTTTATACCCTCTAAAGCTAAATAATAGGCTGCCGTAAGTCCTGCTGGTCCTGCACCAATAATAGCTACTTTTTTACCATCATTTCTCGGTGGTTTTGGCTCATGAGGATGCAACCAAGGTACTTCGTGGTCTGTCTCATAATCTGCCCCAATACGTTTAAGCTCCATAATAGAGATAGGCTCATCCAGGTTTGCACGACGACAGGCATCTTCACATGGATGTGGACAAACACGTCCACAGGTATGTGCCAAAGGCATCGTCTGTCTTGTTGCCTGCAACGATTCGGTAAATACCATATCTCTTACGCCTTCGATATAGGCTGGGATATCTACATGCGCAGGACACATATCTGTACAGGGTGCTGTCACCTTGGCAATATAGGAAGTATCACCATTGTAATGTTTGGAAGGAATCTGTGCATCGATACAAGTATCAAACTGCTCTTTATAATGTTCCATCAAATCCAAAATAGGTTTAGGGACAGTTTTGCCAATCTCACACTTAGAGGTAGCCATCATTGTTTGACTAATCTCTTTGAGATGAGTTATATCGTCATGTGAACCTTCACCACGCGCTATTTTGTCAAGAAGATCATAGAGGATTCTACCACCCCATCTACCAGGTGCACAACGTCCACATGCTTCAGAGTACTCTTGATACTGTGCGGCATATTGGTTGGCAAGCTCAACGGCATCTATATCTTCATCGAAAATAGCTACACCATCCCAACCTATAAATGCTTTTGAAGCCCTGTCACCATGATAGGTTTCAGGTAGTCTAAAGCCAGTCTCTACCCACTCGTCATGCGGTTTATCTCGATTATCGATAAACTCATCTCTCCAAGTGGAAAATACTACACCTGACACTATTTTGCCTCTTCCGTAGTAGCTTTTTCTTCAGCAATTTTTGCGGCTTTTGCCGCTTTAGCTTCTGCTTCTTTTTGTGCCAATGCAAATGCTTCAATACGCTCTTTGCGTACCTCTTCACTTACTTTTTTAACCACAACTGTCCAATCTACTTCGTTAAATTTCAATGAGTTCATCAAATCATGACCAGATGCCTTAATCACATCTGCAGATTTTTGGATAGAAGAGTAATCACCTACCTCAAACATAAAGATACCTACTTCATCTACTTGTAAGCCTTTGTCTATAAGCTCAAGCATTCTGTCATAAAAATCGTCTTTTAAGTGTCTTAAATCATATCGCTTCATTATCTATCCACCTCTCCAAATACGATGTTTGTTGAACCTATAATCGTCACAACATCTGCAATATATGTTCCTACAAGAATCTTTTGGAGTAATCCTGTATGGAAAAAACTTGGTGCTCTACACTTCAATCTATATGCATAGGGTTCACCCTCTGATTTGATATAGAAACCAAGTTCACCCTTTGGTGACTCAGTAGGCACATAAACTTCACCGCGTGGTGGTCTCATCCCCTGCGTGACAAGCACAAAGTGCTGCATCAATGCATAGTTCTGTGTCATAATCTCCTCTTTGGGTGCAGAGATATATTGTGGTGCATGTGCCATGAGCTGTGGCTCACTCTCTTGATACATAGGAATCAGCTGTCTTAAGATACGTGTAGATTGTTTCATCTCTTCCATATAGAGTCTATATCGTCCATAAGAGTCACATCTATCACTGACAGGAATATCAAAGTCAAGTTCATTATAGAGCTCATATGGCTCCTCTTTTCTAATATCATACTTCACACCTGAACCTCTAAGCATTGGGCCGGTACATCCCCAGTTGAGTGCATCTTCAGCAGAGATAACTCCTACATCTTCCAAACGCATCTTCCAGATACGGTTTTCTGTCAATAGCGCCTCATATGTATGCTCAAGCTCATAATCAACCTTGTCGCAAAATGCTGCAAGATTCTCCAACCAACCCTCAGGTAGATCCAAAGGCACACCACCAATACGTACTGCAGAGTGCGTAAGTCTGGCTCCACAATAATCCTCCATCAGATCCATACCAAATTCACGTTCACGGAAGGCATAGAGGAAGACCGACATCGCCCCAACATCCAATGCATGTGTAGCGATAAAGAAGAGGTGAGAAATCACACGGTTAAGTTCTAAAAGCATTGTACGAATTACCTGTGCACGTCTTGGTGCCTCAATGCCTAATAATTTTTCAACAGCCAATGCATAGGCATAGTTGTTAGAGGTTGATGCGATATAATCAAGTCTGTCTGTGGTAGGCAAAAACTCATTGTAAGTCATATTTTCAGCCATCTTCTCTATACCACGGTGTAGATAACCGATATCAGGATAGGCTTTTACAACTTGCTCACCCTCCAGTTCGAGCACAAGTCTTAACTGACCATGTGCAGAAGGATGCTGAGGACCGAAGTTGATAACCATTGTATTATCATCGCGCTCAAAATTGAGGTTTTCAAAAAATGGTGTTAATTTGTTTGCTACTTGCATGCGCGCCCCTATCTTCTTTCGTCTAATGTTTTAGACGTTTTTTTGTTGTAATTTACGAGTAGTGTTTCACTATACTCAATCTCTTTCTCTTGATCACCATTGTACTCTGCACCAAACGGTACTTCATAGCCAACACGTGAGAAACGCTTGGTATCTTCAATATCAATTTTCGCAGGATCTCTGTTTTCGGGACCGATGATATCTCTATACTCTTTACCAAAGATTTTATCTACCTCATACCACGAAGCAAATTCATCTCCATGTAGAGGATAGGTTTTAAGCAAAGGATGCCCTTCCCAATCATCTGGCATAAGGATACGCTTAAGGAATGGATGATTATTTACCTTAATACCAAACATATCAAACATCTCACGCTCTGCAAAATTTGCTGAGTTAAAGAGTGGGACGATACTCTCTATCGCAAGTCCTTTTTTTAAACGACACACCACTCTTACCCTTTTTGCTTCGTTCACATTCAGCAGTTGCCAAAAGAGTTCAAACTCATTATCTTTTGCCAAATAATCTACTGCGGATTGCTCAGAACATTGGGTATAACCGCATTGCTCTTTGAGTATTTTGATGACTTTGAAGTTGTCTTCAGGCTTGATGTGAAGTACAAGCTGCCCTATCTCGATATAGCTCTCTTGTGCATCTGCGCCCACAGTTTTAACAACCTGCGCAAAGTGAGAACCCTCTTCTACCTTCTCTCTAGGTACACGTGGTACAACATGAAATCTATCTGTATAGTATGCTTTCTTCTGAACATTGTCTTTGGGAACATATTTTCTCATTAGATTAACCTCGCTCTTTTACCTGTTTGTGTGGTAAGGTCTTGTTTTGTATTTTTCTTCATATTGGCAGACTCTTTGCGTATCTTCTTTTGAAGCATCATGAGTGCATACTGAAGTGTCTCAGGTCTTGGTGCACATCCAGGCAAATAGATATCAACAGGGATAATACGGTCAACCCCTTGTACTGTTGCGTAGGTATTAAACATACCGCCCGTATTGGCACATGAACCCATAGAAATGACCCACTTTGGCTCTGTCATTTGGTCATACAAACGTCTTGCAAACTCAGAGTGCTTTTTAGAGAGTGTTCCTGCAAGTATCATCACATCTGCCTGTCTTGGAGAGGCTCTAAAGATTGTCCCCATTCTATCAAAGTCATAACGTGATGCTCCCGATGCCATCATCTCAATCGCACAACATGCGAGTCCATAAGTAAGTGGCCAAAGCGAGTTTGAACGCCCCCAGTTTACGAGTTTATCTACCGAAGTCAATGCTATCGGCAAGCCAGCTGTACTGGCATAATTTACTTGATGCTGTGCCATTCAAGTGCTCCTTTCTTCCATGCATATACGAAACCAATCGTAAGCAGTAATATAAATAGTATCATCTCCGCAAATCCAAAAAAGCCAAGCAATTTAAAATCAATCGCCCAAGGGAACATAAAGATAATCTCTACATCAAACAAGATAAACAAAAGTGCTATCAGATAAAATTGGGCAGAGATAGTATTGGGTTGTTTGGTTACTTCTGGTCCACATTCATAGATACTGAGTTTAAGTCTTTCTGTATCAAGACGTGCCAGTTTTCTAGACACAAAACGTGCCAGAAAAAGTGTCGCAGGAAAAGCAACAGCTGTTAACGCGAATAAAACAAATACACCAAAATAGGGGTGTTCTGTAAGTACATGAGTCATATTGATCCCTTATAATTGAATTCATCATTCCTTCTCATACCGAGTAGGATAGTCTCAGAATAGTAAGTTATAGTAACCAAAAGTTAATTAAAGTCATTGTGTAGTCTTTGTGGATATGTACGAGTTTAATAGTTTGTAACCATGTGAAACAAAGAAAAAGAGCGTTACAATGTCGAAAATATATTTATAGGAATATTTCATGAAAAAAATAATAAATATTTTGTATTGGGTTGCTATGCTTTGCCTACTTTTGTGGTTTTCTTACAAAAAAGGGTGGATTCTTGCTAATTTTAAATCTATAGATGCTAAAACTGCCATCACACTATTAAAAAATGATACTAACGTCTCTTTATTGGATGTAAGAACGATTCAAGAATATAAAGAAGGTCACTTAAGAGATGCTAGGCTCATCCCTATACAAACACTTTCCGAAAAACTTACAATGCTGAAAGCAGATAAAAATAAACAGATACTGGTTTATTGCAGAACAGGGAATCGTTCATTGGCTGCTTCACGTATATTGAAGGAACATGGATTTACCCCCCTTAATATTAAGGGGGGTATCATCCAATTAAAAGCTGCTGGTGCAGAAATTATCAAATAATAAATTTTATAGCTGTATATTCAGTGAATCTAATGTTTCATATGTAATACCACCTGTAGACAACCCATTATCTTTTTGATAACGTTCTAATGCATTTCTCGTTCCTCTACCAAGTACGCCATCTGGTTTCCCCGTATGGTATGATTTTTCATTTAATGCTATTTGAATTTTTTTAATGACATCTTTTGTCATATTTGTTTGACATAAAATACGTTGCCATTTCATGCTAGAACCTGCTACTTTTTTACGTTTATCCACCATTTTATACTCTGCTTCTATTGGTGTTTTTATCTCTTTGGCAGGAGTAACAAGTTTTTCAACTTTTACAGTCTTGTAGGTGGCAGGTATAACTTCTTCTTTTACACTTGCTGGTGTATCAAGTACTACTTTTTGAATCTCTTTGGTCACTGCAGGAGTTTCAACTAAACATATCATGTGTCCGGTATATCTCCATGGCTTCTGTGCACCTGTAGCCGCATCTGCCCACATAAATGATGCTGCAGTATTTGGGACCTTCTTTTCTATACTTTTGTGTACTGCTGGGATAAGTGTGTTTTTCAAAGTTGGCTCAGAAACAAGATGTTTGACTTTTATGGTCTTAATATCTGCAGGAATCTCTTTAACTTCCGTTCTTGCAGGTTTCTTTACTACAAGCTTTTTAATAGTTTTATATTTTGCAGGCACTTTCACTAAACACATAATTTCTCCTGTTGCACCAGAAAGTTTTTGTGCAGGGTTTTGCCCTTTTTTCCATACTGTTTTTGCTTCTTCTACCAAAACTTTCTCTTCAACATATTCGTATTCAGGAGGTACTTGTACAACTTTTTTTGAAGGTGGAATTACCTCTATTTGTTGTTCTTTTGTTTCAAAACTTGCAGGGATAACTTCTGTTTCATTGCGCTCATTTTGCACAATAATATCTTCTGTTTCAGTTTTATATGTTGCAGGCTGAAAATATTCTTTATAACAGGTATTAGGTGCTGCATTATCAAGATCAACCCCTTGTGCTTTTATTGCATCAAGTAACACTTGATTTACAGGCAATGCTTTTTTTCTTAACGAAGTTTTCCATACCCTTGAAGCAGGTTTTACCTCTATTGTTTCAACTATTTTTTTATATGTTGCAGGTACCGGAATAAGTTTTTTTGTTTCTGGTACAACTTCTACTTTCTGCTCTACAGTTTCATACTGGGCAGGCACTATTTTTATCTCCTCAGAAGCTTCTTTTACCATTACTTTTTCTGCTACAGTTTCATATTTTGCTGGAGACATCACTCTTGCATAACATTCACCTGGTTTGGCATTAGGTGGGGTTAATGGGATATTTGCAGCAGTCATTGTTGTAAGAGGCAAAAGCATGCCCATTAATAGATTTGAGTATTTTATTTTCATATTTGGTATCCTTCCTATTTAAAATTATAATTTACCATACATATTGTATCATGTATTATATTATATTAATACAATGTACCAAAACATTACTTCTCATCGAATATAAGATTCTCATATACTTTTAAAGTACATCAAGATTCTCAGTGCTTTGTATTTTTTTCTTTTTAAGTTCTAATTTCATTAGAAATGTTAATTCACGTAAATGCCTAGATATCTCTTCTTTGCA
>JALSSQ010000052.1 GCA_026984165.1 Sulfurovum sp. | reverse complement strand
TAGAGAGTCTGCCTGTGCACGCAAGGGTACACCACCGTAGAGTGTGAGTATCTTAAGGTTCGCTTTATATGAGCCGATAGATCTAAGCTCCAGGGCTATCTGTTCTGCCAGTTCACGGGTAGGGGTGATAATGATAGTTTGGGGTTTGTGGCTGGAGGTATCAGCCTTTATGACACAGGGCAGTCCAAAAGCCAGGGTTTTTCCAGAACCAGTTTTAGACTGTGCCAATACATCTTTCCCCTCAAGAATGGGGTTGATGGCTTTTTCCTGTATCTCTGTCATGGAAAAAAAGCCAAGTCTATGAAGTGTTTTAAGTAGTGCAGAGGGGATACCTTGAAGTGTATCAAACCCTGCCACTATTGCACCTCAAACGTTGCGTTTTCAATAATAACAGGGTAGAAGTACCCATAGCCGAAGTCTTTGTCCACAGCGACTGTTCCTGTAGCTTTTACCTTCTCTCCTGCTTTGATGCTAGAGGTAGGTGCCGTAAAGACCAAATCATCTGTGAGTTTCTTCTCATTGCCTGTACCATCACCCAGATGTACCCAGTCTCGTTTCATGATGCCTTTGGATACTTTATAGACTTTGCCTGTGAGTGTGACAGTTTTACCCTCAAGGTTCTTTCTCCACATGTGTACTTCTTCTACTGTATAGGTATCTTTTTTTACGAAAGGTTTTGAGGGTTTTTCCTCTTTGGGTTGTGGGGACATTCCTATGCCCATGCCTGCATGCGGATCTTTTTTGGCACCAAGTCCTAACATATCTTTCATGCTTCGAGGCGTAGAGGCTTTTTGTGGCAAATAGACATCGTTGGCAAAGATAATCTCCTTAAAGGTCTTGTCCAGTGTTTTGCTTTTGAAGTCTTTCATCACGGTGCGTTTATCATAGCCTATGTTGTCTCCTACTTTTACAGGAGCATCGGCGATAGCGACCCAGAGTTTTGTACCGTTTTCATCGACTTTAAGGTATTTGTACCCCATAACTGGTGTAATCTCAAGTACTTTACCATAAAAAATTTTTGCTTTTTTTACAGGCATTGCCGAAGGTGCTTTAATATCTTTGCCGCCATGCATATCTATTTTCATTGGTTCAGCGTGAAGAGCAAAAGGCAAAAGTGTCAATAGTGTGAGTGAAGTAAGTGAAAGGTGTTTCATATGTGTTCCCTATAATTTTTTATTTATTATAGGGAAAGATTATTAATGCAGTGCTAATTCTAGATTATGCTTTTGATTTTCTGTAATCCATAATCATTTTGTAGGCTTCATCTTTTAAAAGCAGTTTTTCTTTTTTGAGTGTTTCTATTTCTATATCAGTTAGTGGGGTATCACCATTTTCAGCATGTTCTATTTGATTGTCAAGCTCGTTATGTTTTTCAAAAATCTTTGCAAAGTGTGCATTTTCTTGCTTGAGTGCGTGTATCTCTTCTTTGTATTCGTGTAACATAGTGTTCCTTTGATATTTGGTATTTATAGTATAACGCGTAATGACTAATAGAAAATTGACATAGGTTAATTAGGTACGATATTCTGCATTAATCTTGACATAGTCATAAGAGAGATCACAGCCATAAGAGGTATAGCTGGCATCACCCAAACCAATGTCACATGTCACCTTAAATGCCTCTTGTTTCATAATGGCATAGGCTTTGGCTTCACGCTCTTTGTCTAACTCTCTAAAGTCATCAGAGTAGATGAGCAAGTCATCGTAATGTATGGTGAGGGTTTTGTCATCACAGGCTATACCCGAAGCACCTATGGTCGAGGCGATACGCCCCCAGTTTGGGTCTTCGCCAAAAAGAGCTGTTTTAACTAAGAGTGAATTGCTCAAAGCCATGGAAGCTTTTTTAGCCTCTTCAAGGGTTTTTGCTCCTTTAACTTCAAAGGCTACCAGTTTGTTTGCTCCCTCTCCATCACGCAGTATCATCATGGCTAGCTCAAACATCATTTTCTTAAGTGTATCTGCAAACGCTTTTTTATGGTAAACACCTGAAGTTTTGTTGGCAAGAAGCATGACGGTATCATTGGTAGAGGTATCTCCATCTACAGAGATACGGTTGAAAGAGTCTTCTGTAGAGTCGATGAGCAGATTATCCATATCTGCCTTGGGTATATTTGCATCAGTAATAATAAAACAGAGCATGGTTGCCATCGCAGGATTGATCATCCCGGCACCTTTGCAAATCGCTGCGATATTGAAAGAAGTACCATCAGTAAGCGTTACTTTATAGGCTAACTCTTTTTTGAAGCTGTCGGTGGTCATAATGGCACGTGCAGCAGCATCAGAGTCCTTGGTGTTAAAATCCAAAGCATCAAAAGCAGAGGTGATTTTATCTACAGGCAGACGATACCCTATGACACCAGTAGAGCTCATTACAGGATTGAGAACATCTTGTTTTGCATGCAGAACAGAGAGAATTGTGTCGATATCTTCTACGCCTTTATCACCTGTCATAGCATTGGCATTTTTGGCATTGATGAGTACAAAGTTGCTTTGAAAATCTTTTGGGTATTTCTGAAAATGTTTGATAGGCGCAGCCTGAAAGGTATTGGAGGTAAATACCGCAGAGATATCACAAGGCACTTCTGAACGAATGAATGCGACATCCCCTTGTGTTTTATCGGGACGCAACCCTGCATTGGTTGCTCCACAGTAAAAGCCATGTACATTTTCAAGACCGTTTTCTAGTGTTGTTGCTTTAAACAAATTTTTATTCCTTATATAAACTTTAAATCTTCAGGCTTCTGTTTTTTTCGTATAATCTTTTTCGCTTTTCGTATGCCTTCTCCAGTTCCTATTAATAAAAGTTTAGATTCTGGCATAACAAGAGTGTCTCCTTTAGGCATAGGCACAAATTTTCCATCTTTGTGCCGTACCCCAATAATAGTGACATTTGCAACATCTCTAAAACGTGCAGATTTGATTGGTTTGAGTACAAGCCATGAAGTTTTAGAGACTTTGGCTTCTTCCATATCAAGCGGTGTATCTTTTTTGTAAAGAAACTCTTGTAAAAGGTTTTCCATGTCCGGACGTGCCGCCATCGCATTAATACGTTGTGCCATAAGTTTGGTAGCAGTGACTACTTTATCTGCTCCAAGTTTGAGAAGTTTTTGGTCATCTTCGTTACTTTTTGCATTGGCAATAATAAGATATTTTTTTCCACGAACGATTTCTCGTTCATAGAGACGGGCAGAAGCAATGGTAGCAATATTGTCAGCTACATTATCTGCAAGGGTAATGACCCCTTTAGCTGAAGAGAGATGCGATTTTAAGATGCCCTCTTCTGTATGTGGTTCAGCAGCGACAAAATAGGGGTAGTGATATTTTTTGGCTATCTCTTCCATGTCTTCACGTGGATCAACTACCACAAAAGGGATGTGATTCTCGCGGAGCTGTTTGGTGACTTGAATGGTAAATTCGTTATGGTAACACACCACAAAATGGTGTTTGAGTCTAGCAATTTCGTAAAGCATTTTACGCTCCTTAGCAGTTTTTTGGAACTCGCCTTTTTTGACAACTTCTGCAATGATACCTACTGCAATGGAAAAGACAACAAATCCAAAGATAATCAGTGTAATAGTAAAAATACGTCCCAAATCTGAAATAGGACGTATCTCTCCAAAACCTACTGTGGTAAAGGTAATACCTGTTTGGTAAATGGCATCCATGAGAGGAAAGTCATCTATCACCATATATCCTATTGTGCCAAGAAGCATAATAAGTACAGTAAGAATAAGCGGAAGTCTAAAAGGGGCTAAATGTCCGTAGTATTCGTCATTTAGTGTGATGTGGGGTTTGGGTGCGCTTCTCCAACCGAGAAAACGTTTAAATTTTTGGATAAACATCATGATAAGAGAGTATATCCTCTCTTATCTTAAAAAACTATTCAGCTGAAGCAGCAAGTGCTGCTTTTTTCTTCATTGTTCTAAGTGTTGAGGCTGCAACTTTAACTCTTTTTGTTGTGCCGTCTTCAAGTGTAATCTTTACAGATCTTAGGTTTGGAAGTTGTCTCTTCTTTGTTTTGTTGTTTGCGTGTGAAACATTGTTTCCAACGAGTGGCCCTTTGCCAGTAATTGCACATCTTCTTGCCATAATATATCCTTCATAGTGTACCGATTTTTGAAACGGTGAATATTTTGTGGGATTATAGACAAAAGTTTCATAAATTTTGCTTAAGGTAGTATCTTTACTTTATTTGATTTACCTCTTAGTTTTTATTGTGGTGTTGGTACCCTCTTCATTTTTTTAGAAAAAACGAAGCAAAAAATCGTCTCTATTCTCAAATCGCGCTGCTTTCAAGGGTGTTCATAGAGACAAGGCACACTATCGTGTGATTTAAAAGAGAGGCTATGCTATAATGATTAAAATATTTTAACTAGGAAAATAATGTTAGTAGCTCCAAGCATACTCTCTGCAGACTTTGGAAATTTGGCACATGATGTAAAAGCGATTTGTGAAGGTGGCTGTGATTTTGTAC
>JALSSQ010000051.1 GCA_026984165.1 Sulfurovum sp. | reverse complement strand
CTTTATCAAATCTTCTACAGGTATGGCAAGCACCGACCCCATAGCAATGACAAAGTAAATGAGTGCCACAAGTACCACAGCAGTGTAGATGGCTTTGGGGATGTTCTTGTCAGGATTTTCCATCTCGTTGACTGCATTGATGACCAGCTGAAAGCCTTCATACGCCACAAAAGTGATGGAAGCTACAATGAGTATGTTCATTATGGGTGTTTGCGTAAGGTCTTGTGTGAGTGTCTGTGAAAAGGTTTTTAAGTCGGTTTTTCCATAATAGATCAGTGCCAGAGAAATGAGTAGCAAAATGAACAGCTTTGCATAGACCATCACGTCTTCAAGTTTACCCATACCTTTCACACTCCACAGATTAATGCCTGCAAAAATCCAAAGTATGCCGATGGCTACAGCCTTACGTACCCATTCGTTATTGGCAAACTCAAACCCACTGATGCCATAAGAAGAGAAGGTATAGGCGTACAGAGAAAGCGTCGAAATGTACCCAAAAATGGTGTACCATCCTATGAGTGATGCAGCCATATGTGAGTTGGGGTAGGTACGTTTAAAAAAGGCATAGGTGGCTCCCTCATCTTTATAGTAAATACCTAATTTTACATAAGAGTAGGCAGCAAAAAGTGCGATAATCCCACCCAATACTATGGCAAAAGGTGCTAAAAAACCCACCATAGAAACAGAGATACCAAGTATTGTAAATATTCCACCACCTACCATGCCACCCACAGCAATGGCTACGAGTTCTTTGAAACCTAGACTTTTTTTGTTTGACATGACATGTTTCCTCATATAAGATAGGTGTATTATAGTATTGTATAGTAAAAGAAGTATTGTCTCAAATCAACAAAAAGTGGTATCCCCACGAGGACTCGAACCTCGAGCTAGGCCTTAGGAGGGCCCTGCTTTATCCAGTTAAGCGATGAGGACGTTATGAGACAAATCGCATTATACAAAAATTATGCTATCATTCGCATATTATGTGTACATCGGTCATACACAGACAAAATTTATTTACTCAGCCTAAGACCGACAAATGCGAAAATGCAAGGCTTGGTCACTAGGAACATCATGAAATTTACAGAACTTGGGCTTAATGCCTCATTGCTTAAAGCAGTTAAAGAAGAGGGCTATACGGAGCCTACACCTATTCAGGCACAGGCTATCCCTGTAGTTATAGAAGGTAAAGACGTACTTGCAGCGGCACAGACAGGTACAGGAAAAACAGCAGGATTTACACTGCCACTACTAGAGCGTTTGACTCACACAAATCCCAAAATGGGCAAAAAACAGATACGTGTACTGGTACTCACTCCTACACGTGAACTGGCTGCACAAGTAGCGGACTCGGTCAAGACATATGGAAAATATCTGTCTTACCGTTCTACTGTTATCTTCGGTGGTGTAGGCGTTAACCCTCAACTTGCTTCTTTACGAAAGGGTGTGGAGATTGTCATCGCAACCCCTGGTAGGTTACTGGATATTGCCAGTCAAGATGGCATAGACTTCTCGGCACTAGAGACTTTGGTACTCGATGAAGCTGACAGAATGCTCGATATGGGTTTCATCCATGACATTAAAAAATTGATGGCACTTATGCCAAAGAAAAGACAAACATTGCTCTTTTCAGCGACATTCTCCAAAGAGATAAAAGCCCTCGCATCAGGACTCCTCAAAGACCCTGTACTCGTGGAAGTTGCACGTGAAAACTCAACTTCAGGGCAGATAAGTCAGGTAGTCTATCCTGTGGACAGAACACGCAAAAGAGAACTCTTAGCACAGCTTATCAAGACTAAGAACTGGAAACAAGTCTTGGTCTTTACCCGTACCAAACATGGAGCCAATAGACTCTGTAAACAATTAGAAGAGTATTCGGGTATCAAAGCAGCAGCCATTCATGGAAACAAGTCCCAAGGAGCACGCACCAAAGCACTTGCAGACTTTAAAGCAGGAAATGTACGTGTACTCGTGGCGACAGACATCGCAGCACGAGGTATAGACATCGACCAGCTTCCACATGTGGTAAACTATGAGCTTCCTAACGTACCAGAAGACTATGTACATCGCATCGGTCGTACAGGTAGAGCAGGGATGAAAGGTGAAGCAGTGTCACTTGTATGTATTGACGAACATGCATTGTTACGAAATATAGAAAAGTTTACCAAGTCTAGCATTAAAAAAGTAGAGCTAGAAGCCTTTCGACCAGACCTAAGCATAGAAGCAGAACCTATACAAACGGGTAACAAAAACAACAGTCGAAAACGTAAGCATAAAAACAAAGAAAATATTGCTGCACAAATAGGCGCAAACCTGCAAGCTAAGCTTAATAAATTAGATAAAAAATCTCACAGGAGAAAATAAGAAGTAGAAGAATAAAACATTATTTTAATGTAATATTCTTCTCTTTTGTAGCATTCTCTTGGTCACTTAGGGAGAGCATGAGCTTCAAGTCTGATACACTGGTTGCATACTGAAAAGCTACCTCTTTGCTAACCTTATTTGCAATTATTAAGTTGAATAGAGATTGATTAAAGGTTTGACTTCCTGTATTCTGACTGTCTTTGGCAATGATATCGGTAATTTCATTATCACGATTTGTTCTAATAAGGTCTTGAATTAGCAAACTTTTAAACATAATCTCCACAGCAGGAATCATCTGGTTGTTTGAGCCTTCCATTAGGCGTTGAGACACCACTGCTTCCAAAGAAGATGCAAGTGTCATACGTGCACGGTTCTGTTCTTCACTTGGAAAGAGAGATATCATCCTGTCTATTGTCTCTTTTGCATCTAAGGTATGCACAGTTGAAAAGACTAAATGTCCTGTATTTGCTGCTTGTAAGATGTTTTCTGCTGTTGCCAAGTCACGCATTTCTCCGACTACAATAATATCGGGGTCTTCTCTTAATGATGCACGTAATGCTTCAGAAAAACTGCCAGCGTGAAAACCAATAGCACGTTGCTCGATGATAGATTTTTTGTCATTATAAATGTGCTCTATAGGGTCTTCTATTGTTATGATATGTTTAGATCTTGTTGCGTTTATCTCTTCAAGTATACTGGCAAGTAGAGTAGACTTTCCACTTCCTGTCGTTCCAGTGATTAGCACTAGCCCACGCTCTAACTGTGCAAGTTTATGTAGTGAAGGTGGAAGGTTTAACTCTGCAATGGTTTTAATGGTTTGAGGAATAAGCCTAAAATTTATAGCATATCCACCAAAATGCATATAGATGTTGAACCTAAAACGATAGGCATTACTATAGTTATAGGTACCATCATACTGATGTATCTCTTCAAAAGTATTATACTTATCGCCCATGAGTAGCTTAACCAGTTCACATATGTGCTCATGTGGTACATTCTCTTTACCTAGACGTTTTATGGCACTTTTAATTCTGGCACGCACAGGTGCATTACTCTTTATATGTAGATCTGTTCCCTCATGTTGAATCAAAACCTTCAACCATGCGTTTAATAATGTTTTAATATTTGTGTTTTCTGTAGACATAGCTATCCCTTATAATATGTTTTATATTCTTTTCCTAATCTAATTGTACAGTAAGTATATTAAATGAAAAATTCATATTTACATGTACATTGAAGAGCTTTTTTGATATATATTAGATTAAATATTTCTAAGAGAGAATAATGCAAGACAAATACGTAGCCGATGTTGGTGACTTCGGTAAATTTCAGCTTTTTCGTTATATGTTTAACCATAAACAAAGCCCATTATACGGGAAAGAACTCTCTCAAATATGGTTTATGCACAAAGGTTTAGAAGAAGAAAATAACGATGGCAAACATATAGACTATTTTGAGCGAATGATGGGTGCAGATGAATATTTGGAACACTCCTTGCTTGATGTCATTATGCGTGACAAAAGAGAAGTCACAGAACTTGAAAACCTCAAACTTTTAAAAAATGCAAAATTTTTCTACACAGAAGTACCCAAGGCACTGGAAGATCGCTACTTATGGCTCAACAGTGCCTTGACTTTTGCAGTAGATTCACCCATTGTTGCAGTAGCACCAGACAATGGTATGGCGCTTAAATGTAACAGAGTAAAGAGATGTTTTGAGTTTCTTAACCTCGAAGAACATTATCGACAAAAAGTTTACCCACACAAATACATCTTTGCAGATGAAGTAAGCTACTTTTATCGCCTCCCACACTTGGAAGTCTGCATCGTCTATCAACACCTGAGCCGCTGTTTTAGTCACGATGAGCAGATAGACTCACTCCTCTTGGATTTAAAAAAAGAGTACAACCATGTCGTCGCCATCAAACATAAACCCTATAGCCCCAGAGTCTTTTTCTTCCTCTGTAAAAGTGATGTCATAAGGGTAGGGGTGGCACACAGACTTACACAGTTCGCCTCAGAACACCCAGAATTTTGGCAACTCTTCCCGTAGGGGCAGACCCATGTGTCTGCCCTTTATATAAAAATATGTCAATTTGCAATATTTTTAACCTCCAAAACTTTTTTCTATTACAATAGTCCTATAGTTTT